>CAYOGS010000377.1:0-2115 GCA_964403435.1 uncultured Rhodospirillales bacterium
TTGTGATAGCTGCCGATGACCCATAGGCTGCCGTCCGGCTTCAGGACACGCCGTGCCGCCTTGAGCCAATCCTGCGTGAAGCGGTCATAGGCGCCGAAATCGCTAAACTTATCCCAGTCGTTGTCCACGCCGTCCACGCGGCTATTGTCTGGTCGCAGCAGGGCGCCGCTCAGCTGCAAATTATAGGGCGGGTCAGCAAACACCATATCCACCGACTCAGCCGGCAGGTTGTTCATCAGGCTGATGCAATTCCCTGCCAGCACGCGATTAATCGGCAACGAGACCTCTGGTGCGGCGGTGGCTTTCTTGCCCATGGTAATTTTCCTGCTTGCTGAAACCTGTGCATAACTTATCCACAGGCTGAGAAATTACAAGCGGAGATTGGTCAAAGAGTCTTGTGAATCAGCGGCTTGTTTTTGATATTTGACGCACTGGTGCAAAAGAATCACGATGCCACGGCGTGGCACCCTGTTTCTGGAGCGCCGTTAGATGTTGCGCCGTACCATAGCCGGCATTGTCTGCCCAACCATATCCGGGAAATTCCTGGTCGAGCCGCGCCATGATCCGGTCACGGGTGACCTTGGCGATGATGGCGGCCACAGCGATGGAGAGGCTTTTGTCGTCGCCCTTCACAATCGCCAGAGCCGGGCAGGGCAAAACGGGACAACGGTTGCCGTCAATAAGGGCCATATCCGGCATCACCGGCAGCCCAGCCACCGCCCGTTGCATCGCCAGCATCGTTGCCCACAAGATGTTGAGCCGGTCAATCTCTGCCACACTGGCTTCAGCCACCACATAGCGGCAACAGGCGGTGAGGGGCGGGAACAGGCTGGCGCGTTGGCGCGCCGTCAGCTTCTTGCTGTCCTTGATCTGTCTGGCCAGTTCAAGTGGCAGACCGCCGGTTGGCAATATCGCCGCGGCGGCTACAACTGGCCCAGCCAGCGGCCCGCGCCCCACCTCGTCCACGCCGCAAATGATTTTGCCGTCATGCCATCCAGCGGCGATTTCATGGGAAAGGTCGGGCATGGCTTGAGTTGAACCCCGCGAACCTATTATAAGAACACAGCATGAAAGCTACAGAGGCATGAAAAAGCTACTTTGCCTGACTTTGTTATTATACCTTACGGCCTGCATCCAGGTCAAAAACATGGGATGTTACGGGCAGAATCCTTCACACGATGAGCGGTTGCTGGGAAGGTGGATTGCGCAAACAAGCAGCCTAAAACCTAGGGACTTTGCCATATGGCCTTATTTGAACGGCTATATTCTCATGCCGAGTCAGGCAAAGTACAAGGTTGATGCAAATGACAACACCGAATTATTCTGGACAATAAAGCTCAGCAATTATGATTTTATCCTTATTGAAGGGTTACTCTACCGCTATGAGCTGGTCGGACGTAGCTTGAAAGTCTTGGAACTCGATACCGAAGGTCATTTTGAAGAAATAAGACAGATTGTCGATTCTTCCGAAACCATAAAACTGGAAAAAATCAGACTCGAATGGGCTCAATTGACATATACCACGCTGAAAATCGGAGTCATGGATGCCGCAGCGGCTGCTGCACTTGCTAAATTGGCCTCACGGCAGGGGTTGTGGGTGCAAACACAAACTGCGCAAAGAGCTTTAGATTAAAGCCGGCACCGTGCTCAATCCTTGCTCAGAAAAGCGGGTCCAATTTTGCAGGGAATAACCTCGACCGTGTGCCAGACCTGGCCGGTGACATAGGGCTCTGCCGCCAGCCAGGAGTCCAACGCCCCGCGGTCTGGGAACTCGCCAATCATCACCGAGCCGTTCATTTGCCCAGTCTCATCCAGCGTGGCCGCCGCCATTTTGAAATGTACGATATGGTCTTGGGTGTATTGCAGGTGGGCAGCGCGCGCCGCTTGGCGCCGTTGCGGCGCCGCCGCATCCGTGCCGTCTTTGCCGATGATGATGAATTGCGCCACAGGTCACTCCGCGAGCAAGAGCCGCACCATCTCATCCTGGATGAGTTGCAGCCCGTTGGTGGTGAGGATGGATTCAGGGTGGAACTGCATGCCACCATAACGAGGATGACGAATGGCATGCACATCGCCGCGCTCTGATAGCCGTGAGTGCTCTTGTAGTGCTATATA
>CAYOGS010000378.1:0-2105 GCA_964403435.1 uncultured Rhodospirillales bacterium
GTTCGGCACACAATCAGGTGACTTTTAAGGTCGCGCTGGACGCCACTAAGCCACAAATTAAGGCGGCGGTAGAAGGGTTGTTCAAGGTGCAGGTCAAGGGCGTGAATACTATCCGCATCAAGGGCAAAATTAAGCGCTTCAAGGGACGCCCAGGGCAGCGCTCCGATTACAAAAAAGCCGTCGTGACGCTGGCGCCGGGCCAGACCATTGACGTGGCGACGAAGATCTGAGGGAACGGCCATGGCACTGAAAAAATTTAACCCCACCACTCCCGGGCTGCGCCAGTTGGTGCAGGTCGATCGCAGCGAGTTGTGGAAAGGCAAGCCTGAAAAGAGCCTCACTGAAGGTTTGAAACGGACTGGCGGCCGCAACAATACTGGCCGTATCACCACGCACCATATCGGCGGCGGGCATGCTCGGCGTTATCGTATGGTGGATTTCAAACGCACCAAGCATGGCATATCGGCAGTGGTTGAGCGTCTGGAATATGACCCCAACCGCACGGCATTCATCGCTCTTATCAAATATAAAGATGGCACGCTGTCATACATTCTTGCACCGCAGCGCCTGCAAAAGGGCGATGTAGTGGAAAGCGGCACGAAGGTTGACGTGAAGCCCGGCAATGCCATGCCAATGAAGAGCATTCCTGTCGGCACCATTATCCATAATGTGGAAATGCGTCCTGGCAAGGGTGGGCAATTGGCGCGATCAGCCGGCACCTATGTTCAGCTTGTCGGGCGCGATGCGGGTTTTGCACAGATCAAGCTTAGTTCCGGTGAGCTGCGCATGGTGCAGCAGGATTGCATGGCGACCATCGGTGCCGTTTCCAATGCTGACCATTCGAATACGCAATTGGGCAAAGCCGGGCGTAAGCGTTGGCAGGGCATTCGCCCGACCGTACGCGGCGTGGCGATGAATCCGATCGACCATCCGCATGGCGGCGGCGAAGGCCGCACCTCTGGCGGTCGGCATCCTGTGACGCCATGGGGCAAGGGCACCAAGGGTACTAAGACGCGCAACAACAAGCGCACTGATAAGATGATCATCCGCCGTCCGAACAAGCGTCGTGACGCGCAGGGCAGCAATAAGTAGGGAGAGAAAAACGTGGCACGTTCAATTTGGAAAGGTCCGTTCGTAGACGGTTATCTGCTTAAGAAAGCAGAAAAGTCTCGTGCGTCCGGCCGCAACGAAATCATTAAAATCTGGTCACGTCGATCGACGATTTTGCCGCAGTTCGTCGGCCTAACCTTCGGTGTGTATAATGGTCAGAAATTTCTGCCCGTATCGGTTTCCGAAAATATGATCGGGCATAAGTTTGGCGAGTTCGCCCCAACGCGCACATTCAAGGGGCACACTGCGGCAGACAAAAAAGCCGAGAAGGGTGCGTAAGGAGCAGCGTTATGGGTAAGCAAAAGACACAGCGCCGGGTTGGCGAAGACAGCGCCAAGGCTATCGGTAGCACTATCCGCGGTTCGGCGCGTAAGCTGAACGTGGTGGCGGCGAGCATTCGTGGCAAGAAAGTGGCTGAGGCGGTTACGGCGCTCGATTTCACTAAGCGCCGTGCTGCCAAGGATGTGAAGCGGGTGTTACAGGCAGCTGTGGCGAATGCTGAGAACAACCACAACCTGGACGTTGACAAGCTGGTGGTAGCGGAAGCTTCTGTCGGTCGTGCTTTCGTGATGAAGCGTTGGATGGCACGCGGTCGCGGTAAGAGCTCTGGTGTTGAGAAGCCGTTCAGCAATCTAACCGTCATCGTGCAGGAGCGCGAGCCAGCGGAACCAAAGCGGCAGCCGGCGGCGAAAACCAAGGGCGACAAGAAAGCTAAAGCAAGCAAACCCACCAAACCCGCCAAGACGGCGCAGGCAGGAGCATAATTCATGGGTCAGAAAGTCAATCCAATCGGTATGCGCCTGGGCATTATTCGCACCTGGGATAGCCGCTGGTTCGCGGGGCGCGAATACGCCGACCTGCTGCATGAAGATATTCGCATTCGTGCCTTCCTTGAAGACAAGCTGAAGGCAGCTGGCGTGGCACGGGTGCTGATCGAGCGGCCGGCAAAAAAAGCGAACATCACGATTTTCTCAGCGCGTCCCGGTGTCGTTATC
>CAYOGS010000379.1:0-2105 GCA_964403435.1 uncultured Rhodospirillales bacterium
CAGTCTTTAATTATTATGTGCTGGGATTTTGCCAGGTCGCTCACTCAACTAAGAGGTCATCATGGCCAGATGATGAGGAGATGGCTGCCAGCTTTCTCTCTCTCATCAATGATAGAATACAGAATATAAGCAGAGCCAATCGGCAAACAGTTGTGGTTGCCTGTGGTGTTTTGGCGAGAAATTCCGTTTCTCAAACGTCGGATGAGGCGATGGAGAGGGGTATGCTTTCAACCGACAGTCAGGAACTTCGCCGACAAAGTGATGGTTTTTATCAAGATATCTTGGTTAAACATCAGAAGACCGGTCACAATCAAACAAGCAACTAGGATCAGCCATGCCCTGGACCCGTGAAGAAATCGCCGCTCGCGCCGCCCGTGAATTGCAGAACGGCTATTATGTCAATCTCGGCATCGGCCTGCCCACGCTGGTGGCGAATTACATTCCCTCCGGTATGCATATCGTGCTGCACAGCGAGAATGGGATGTTAGGAGTCGGCCCCTTCCCGCTGGAAAGCGAAATTGACGCCGACATCATCAATGCCGGCAAGCAGACAGTGACGGAGCTGGAATACACTAGCTATTTCGACAGCGCGACCTCCTTCGCCATGATCCGCGGTGGCCATATAGACCTTACGATCCTTGGCGCCATGCAGGTTGCGGAAAACGGCGATCTCGCCAACTGGATGATACCCGGCAAGCTGGTCAAGGGCATGGGCGGAGCCATGGATTTAGTGGCCGGGGTCAAGCGCGTGGTCGTTGTCATGGAACACAATGCCAAAGACGGCGAGGCCAAGCTGGTCAAAAGCTGCTCCCTCCCCCTCACCGGCACTGGCGTGGTGGACAAAATCATCACCGACCTCGGCGAGTTCGAAATGACACCAAATGGTCTGGAACTCACAACTCTAGCGCCAGGCGTAACCGTGGCCGAAATACAAGCGAAGACGGAAGCGAAGTTTTTCGTGAGTTCTGAACTTGCTTAGCCTTCGCAGCCTACAAGAACCCGGTCAGTAACGCAGGCCTTTGAGGCACGAGACGACCTAGGTCAGTTGATTGCTTTTGAAATATCTAAATCACTTACAAGCCGCAATGGCCTTTATAATCTTATTTCACGAATTCCAGACGTTGTAATACTGCGGCAAGCGAATTTGTTTCCATTTGACGTGCAGCTGAGTTTTGCGAATTCAAAATTGGTTCCTTCAATTTCACCCTTCAAAAGTTCTATGGAGATTACTGCCGATATTGGAAGGCGGCTCAGAACTAGAGCATGGTGAACCTATCATGCGACGCAAGGAGTACTTTGACAAACTTTGACCATCCCTCAAAGCTCTGTGATTAAAAAATTTTTGTTACAATAAATAAAGCGTGCCAACACTTCTTCTGAAGGCATGCACTGCCACATAGCACCATTGCCATTAGGGGTCTACCTTGACCATGCCGTAGTATTGGTCGCGCAGTTGTCTGATAGCCAAGACTAATGCAATGGACACAGGAAATTTTGCATAATTGTTGGGACTGGTTTGTTGAAAGCCATAATCACACCACACACGAGCAACACGAGTCATGCACAGGAAATTTTCACGAGATAGTTCCAGATGGCCTGCCAAATGTGCCTGACGCGAGATTTCTTGGTGGATAAGTTCAAGATCATCCTGGTTCGCAGCGTGGCAGCTGATATTCACAACATGAGTTTCAATATCAGCTATACTGGCCTCAATAAACCGCAGCAGTTCCTGCCGTTCATCGGTCGAAGCATCTATATGAACCCAGTCACACCGAAGGTCACTGCTCAAAAGCTCCATAGCGAGCCCTATCGTCACTCATCCAGCTTGCGCGCCTGGTCTATGAGCATGACGGGGATGCCGTCGCGGATCGGATAGGCCAGTTTCGCTGCTGGGCTGATGAGTTCCTGCCGCTCGGAGTCATAGCGCAGAGGCTGCTTGGTCAACGGACACACCAGAATGTCTAGTAAATGCCGTTCCGTCTGCCGCAATTGTTCAGCCATCCTTGCCCCCGTTGCCTACAGCTGGCGGCCCTAATGCCGCACCATTTCTTCATTGCCATGTTCGATGGCCGCCATCTCGATCAGCGTCAACAACAACCGTGCTC
>CAYOGS010000380.1:0-2098 GCA_964403435.1 uncultured Rhodospirillales bacterium
GGGCGTTCATGTGCGCCAGCAGCTTGCCCGCTGCTGCGCAGGACGTATTGATCGTACCAAAAGGCAAGGATGAAAATAAAAACGAAAAGCCAAAATCCGATAGTTCTTGGCTCAATTTTGTGACTCCGAAACCGGAGAAAGACAGTAAGCCTCGCAATGAAGCCAAACCCAATGGCAGAGAAAAACAAGTTAACAGCACTTCGCCCATTTTGACGCCTCGCGCCAAAGGAGACGATAAAGTTGTCGAGCCTGAGCTACCAATTGAAGTGCGCGAAGCTGCTACTGTCGCGGCGGGAGATTTGAATGGAATATTGCTAAAAATGAAGGAGTCGCCGACACAGGTCATACAGCAGGCCGAATATACGCCTGACAAAAACCGTAAATTTGCAAATGAGATTAGTCTCGAGATCAGCAAGTTAAAATTTAGCGCTGAAGACCTGGTCAAAACAGCCGAAGGCACCAATGTGAAGCCAGATGAATTGCTGCAAATTTGTGAACCGCGCATTACGGGTGTCGCCATGGGAGCGGAGAATGCGGGTATTGACTTTGAATTGCGTGGGGTAGATGGCAAAGGAACAGCCGGGTATGAGAAGACTATGTCGAGTATTCATGCCGTATTGTCTATGGCGTGTAAGCTAACAGCCCCCCCGCGCAATCGCGGTACAATTCCACGTATGGGTGAGTATTATCTGCTTGGTGTGGCTCAAGGCGGTTGTACGCCTGATAGGCCCATCAATAACGGGCGTGTCAACGTAGCGTTTGTCTATGAAGGTGGCGGCACTGTCAGCTGCGCAGTTAAATAATTCTCACGATTTCCAATGATGACCTAATGCGAGTTTATTTGCTGACACTGCAGTACAGTTACTTCAGTGCCGCTTTATGTCGCGAAGGTGGCGAAGGAGTTTCAGTCAATTCCAACCGGACGCCCAAGCTGTTACGAATTTGTGTCAATATGTCTCTAGCGCCAATGTTGGGTCGTTCCTGTTTCTTGCCAGCTAGACTGATGAGAATTTGCGCAACGCGCTCGAACACGTCATCCCAGTCACCGGGACGGCGCTGACGTAGGAAGCTTACGCTATTGTAAAGTGGCGTGGTGCTGGCTTCAGTGCCGTAGAGCCAGTAGGGTAGGTAATTGAGTAAATCAACCACCGGCACGCCAAAAATGCCGCAGAGATGCACCAGCGATGTGTCAGTCATCACCAACAGATCCATCTGCCGAATTGCTGCCGCTGTGGCGGCAAAATCATCGAACAACTTCCCAACATGAATAAGCGGGTAACTACCATGGCGGCGCAGCTCGTCTTCTGCTGGGCCTTTTTGGAAGCTGAAGAATCGTGCTTCCGGCACGGCAGCCGCAAGTTGCAGGAAGCGATCCAGCCCCACGGCGCGCTTGGCGTTACCGCCGAAGGTAACACTGCCTGACCACACGATGCCGACTTTTAGGCGATTGTCTTTCTTGATTTTAAACGGCGCGGTTTCCGCGGCCTGCAGCAGCACCGATGCCGGCCATAACGTCCAGTCACGTTGAACGCGGTCAGGAATAGACATTGAAGAGATGTAGTAATCGAAGCTGGTCAAGTCCGGAACTGGCTGGCCCTCGGTCAGCAACTGCACCGGGAGTTTGGCAAACAGTCTGTGCAAAGCCGGCTTACACAGCAAAGCAACGCGCTTAAAGCGCCGCGCCAACTCCGGGAAAAACCGGGTCATCAGCATCATATCGCCGAAGCCTTGTTCACCGATGATGAGCAGACTCTTGTTTTGCGTGTCAATCTCTCCACGCCAGCAAGGCATGGGTAGCTTGGCCAGGGCAGCATACTGCGGCTGATAAAACCGCTGCTCATAACGCCGCCAGCCTTCGGCATATTTGTTTTGGTAAAGATAAATTTGCGCCGACAGATAAAGCGCGCTGCTGTCATTGTTCTTCAATGCCAACAGCTGATCGCAATAGGGTTCCGCTTCAGCGAAACGCTTGCTTTCGCGTAATGTGCAGATATGGTTGCGCAGAATGGTTTCGTTCTCTGGCTCGAGCCGCACGGCTTGGCCGGTATGCAGCACGGCTTCGTCAAGGCGGTTAAGGTCGGTGAGCAGATTACCATAA
>CAYOGS010000381.1:0-1597 GCA_964403435.1 uncultured Rhodospirillales bacterium
AAATTGCATGGAGCAAAGCACCTTTAATCTTCCTTTTTCTTTTTGAAGGATTTCGCGATTGCTTGCCAGGTTTGTGCCTGACGTTCGGGGTCGAGTAGCGGCGTGTCTTCCAATTCTGGCGGCGCAGTTTTGTACCGCCGTACTCCAGGTTGGTTCATCAGCCGCGTCAGCGTTTCCGGCGGCAAGGGCGCGGCGCGCTGGTTGGCTGGGGTAATCATCTGCTTGCCGGCCTGCTCCAACGCCGCCAAGGCCAGGGCTTTCAGGTGCGACTTTGCTAGCCCCAGAAGTAGCTCCTGGTCGCGCACCGCCCAGGCGACCAGCAATTTTTGCGCTGCGTCCACATCGCCTTGGGTGGCGATGAGGGCCTGCTGCGCCCGCTCCTGCACATGGTCGTGGGGCATTTTGGTATCCGGGGGCGAATCAAGAAAGCACTTAAGGCTAACCTTAAGCCGCAATCGCCGCAAGCTGGCTGAGCGACTGACGCAGGCCACGCAGCCGATCTTCAGGCGCATCCCACACGCGCACCAGGACGAGTTTTTGATCCGGCCGCAATTTCGCCGTGCCACTCTGCCGGTGTAGCCATTCCACCAGCTTGGCAGGATTGCTGAACTGGTTCTGCCGGAACGCCAGCACAGCACCCTTGGGGCCAACATCAACGCGCTCAATCTGCGCCTGCTTACAAATCTGTTTCACCGCGATGGTGTGCAGTAGATTGTCCACCTCGGCAGGAAATTTGCCGAAACGGTCGGTCAATTCGGCGGCGAAAGCGTCAATCTCTGCCTGGTCGTCCAGTTCGGCAATGCGGCGATATAGCCCCAATCGCACATGCAGATCGGCGACATAGGTTTCCGGTATCAGCACCGGTACGCCGAGATTGATTTGCGGCGTCCAACCCAGCTCGACCGGCTCGCTACCGCCCGCACGCGCTGTCGCCACAGCCTCTTCCAGCATCTGCTGATACAACTCAATGCCAACTTCCCTTATATGGCCGGACTGCTCCTCGCCCAGAAGATTCCCGGAACCGCGGATATCCATGTCATGACTGGCCAGTTGGAAGCCCGCACCCAATTGATCGAGGGTTTGAATCACTTCCAGGCGCTTTTGTGCCGTTTCGGACAGTGCTTGCTGTGCCGGATAGGTGAAATAGGCGTAACCGCGCTGTTTGGCGCGCCCGACGCGGCCGCGCAGCTGATAGAGCTGGCTCAACCCGAACATATCGGCGCGGTGAATGAGCAGCGTGTTGGCATTGGGAATGTCCAACCCCGATTCCACGATATTGGTGGAGAGCAGCACGTCATACTGGCCAGCGTCGAAAGCCGTCATTACATCGTCTAGCGTTGCTGGAGCCAGGCGGCCATGCGCGGTAACGAACTTCACCTCCGGCACCAGCTCGCGGAGCCCGGCCTCGAGCTCCGCCAAATCTTCAATTCGGGGACAGACATAATAGACCTGCCCGCCGCGAAAATGCTCGCGCAGTATGGCTTCCCGCACCACGACCGGATCATAGGGCAGCACGAAGGTGCGCACGGCCAACCGGTCTAGCGGCGGTGTGGTGATGAGGCTGAGTTCTCGCACTCCCGCCAAAGCCAGCTGCAGC
>CAYOGS010000381.1:1607-2098 GCA_964403435.1 uncultured Rhodospirillales bacterium
CTCGCGCAGCAGCGCCTCGCGGATCGAGATAGGGTCGAACGGCGACACGAAGGTACGGATCGCCAGCCGGTCGATCGGCGGCGTCGCCAGCAGGCTCAAATCGCGCACACCGGTCAGCGCCAGCTGCAGCGTGCGCGGGATCGGCGTCGCGGTCAAAGTCAGCACATGCACCTCATGGCGCAACTCTTTCAGGCGTTCCTTCTGCTTGACGCCAAAATGTTGCTCCTCGTCAATCACCACCAGGCCGAGATGCTTGAAGGCGATGTCTTTGGCCAGCAAGGCATGTGTACCGATGACGATGTCCATTTTGCCGTCGCGCATCGCCTGCTGCGTCTCCGCTACCTCCTTGGTACCGACGAAGCGCGAAAGCTGTGCGATACGGAACGGAAAACCGGTGAAGCGCCGGGTGAAATTCTGAAAATGCTGGCGCGCCAGCAGCGTGGTGGGCACCACCACCGCGACCTGCAGCCCCGCTTGGACGGCCAGAAAAG
>CAYOGS010000382.1:0-2090 GCA_964403435.1 uncultured Rhodospirillales bacterium
GCCAACCCAACTTTTCGGAACATCTCATTCAGATGGATAGGCTGCCACAGATTTTCAAGCTGCGGAATAAATCTTTAATCTTTCTGGCCGATTTTACACTGTGATGCTGCGCTTACCATTGCTTTTACTGCTTTTTTGTTGCGTTGCCGGTGCCGGCCACGCCGCAGCAAGTGCATGGCAACGCAACACCCAAGTGGCGGTGCGCCTGATCAGCGGCGTGGATGCGACGGGTGACCTGGCAATGCTCCCCATGGGGCTAGAGGTTCAGCTAGCTCCAGGCTGGAAAACCTATTGGCGAATGCCCGGCACGGCAGGCCAGCCCCCGCAATTCGACTGGCCGGAAGAAGCCAACCCCAATTTAGCGCAATTCACTTTGCAATTTCCAGCAGCGGAACGGCATGTGGTCAGTGGCCTTGAAACAATCGGCTATCACGGCTCGGTGATTTTTCCGCTCAGCATCACGCCCAAGACCATCGGCGCGGCGATGCCGTTGACCGCCAAACTAACCATCCTGACCTGCGCCGAAATGTGCATCCCGCAAGATTTTACCCTGCAGCTCACTTTGCCAGCCGGATCCGCGATGCCGAGCGAGGAAAGCGCAGCACTCTCAGCTGCACAAGACCGTGTGCCGCTCGCCAATGCTCTAACCATCACGAACGCGACGCAAGACGCCGAGGGTCAGGTAACTTTGGGCTTCACGGCACCTGTACCCTTGCATCAGCCGGACGCGTTCGTGGAAACCGTTGAGGGGGGAATATTTACGCCGCCGCAAATCACCCTCAATCCTGATAAGCGCGGCGGCAGCTTGCTTTTTACGGCACAGGACGGCAAGCCGCGCTTGCGGCCGCTTGGTTTAACGGTGACTTTGGCCGATGATGGCAAAGGTTGGGAGGGCATAACAGAACTGGCGCCGCCAAAAGGCGCTCCGCTGTCCCTATTGCCGGCTGTCACACCACCGCAGTCTAGAAACGGCAAAACGGTGCTCATTCCACCACTGCCACAACCCCCGGCAGCGCTACCAAACCTTCTTAGCATGATGCTGCTGGCACTCCTGGGTGGCTTGATCTTGAATCTCATGCCGTGTGTGCTGCCAGTGTTGTCGTTGAAAGTGCTGAAATTCTTCGGCCATGGCGGGCGCGACAATGCGGCGGCGCAGCGCAGCTTTACACTGGCGGCAGCAGGCATTGTGGTTTCGTTTCTGGCCATCGCCGGATTTCTGGTCTTGCTACGACTGAGCGGCAGTGTCATCGGCTGGGGCATCCAGTTCCAGCATCCGGCGTTTTTGCTGTTTTTGATTAGCGTACTGCTGGCATTCGCCGCCAATCTGTGGGGCTGGTTTGAATTCAAGCTGCCGGACAGGTTATCCCAGCGTCTGTCCCTGTTGGGTAGCCAAGACCAAGATGTCGGCGATTTTCTCTCCGGCGCCTTTGCCACCTTGCTGGCGACGCCCTGCACCGCGCCGTTTCTCGGCACGGCGGTGGGGTTCGCACTGACCAGCGATGCCACCGTAATTTTCTCCATTTTTGCCAGCATGGGGCTAGGCATGGCGCTGCCCTATTTGCTGGTTGCCGTATTTCCGGCACTGGCGACCAAAATGCCTAAACCCGGAGCCTGGATGGAGCTGTTGCGGAAGCTGCTGGGTTTTGCCTTGCTGGCCACGGCCTTGTGGCTAGGTTATGTTCTGCTCGTACAGCTGCAGCCGCCGGAGCGTGACCGACGCTGGCAACCTTTCGTCGAGGCGGTGATCGCCGACCAGGTTGCCGCCGGTCAGGTGGTTTTCGTGGATATAACCGCCAGCTGGTGCGCCACCTGTCAGACCAACAAACAATTGGTGCTTTATCAGTCCCCCGTTCAGGAACGGCTATTCGGCAGCACTGTTATCGCCATGCAGGCGGATTGGACGAAGCCTGATCCGGCTATCGCCGCATATCTCAAAAGTTTCAGCCGCGCCGGCATTCCCTTCAACGCCGTTTATGGTCCAGGCGCGCCGCAAGGACTGATCTTGCCGGAACTGCTGACGTCACATGCCGTCATGCAGGCGTTGGACAAAGCTGCCGGTTCTGTGTATTAAAGATTTTGATGTGCAATGG
>CAYOGS010000383.1:0-2088 GCA_964403435.1 uncultured Rhodospirillales bacterium
GTGTGAAGCCGCATCCACACCGTAACTCACGGCCTTGAACCACTTGCCGGACTGATTGACGGGCGCGCCGTGAGTCAAATGGCCGCCGGCAGCCAGGGCCAATCCCATGATGGTGTCGCCCGGCTGCAGCAATGCCATAAACACCGCCTGATTGGCCTGCGACCCAGAATTCGGTTGCACGTTAGCGAAGGCAGAGCCGAAAATCTTGCAAGCACGGTCAATCGCCAGTTTCTCGACGATATCAACCTGCTCGCAGCCATTATAATAGCGGCGGCCGGGATAACCTTCGGCATACTTGTTGGTCAGCACAGAGCCTTGCGCTTCAAGCACGGCGCGCGAGACGATGTTCTCAGAAGCGATGAGTTCAATCTGCTCCCGCTGCCGCTGTAGTTCACCACGCACCGCTACCATCACTTCGGCGTCCGCCGCGGCCAGGCCGCGTTCAAAAAACTCATTGGTCGGGCTGGATTGGTTCATGGCTGGCGCTTTCGCTGGGGTGGCGTTCATACAATATCCTTTGCGTTTTGGGTTATGGTTTGCTCTGCCCTGATTCAAGGAGCGGGCAGTCCCCCAATTGCTTGACGCGCCGCGCGTGGCGGCCGCCAGAAAATTCTGTGCTAAGAAAGGTGGTGACACAATCCAGAGCCACGGCAGCGCCAATAACGCGGCCGCCGAGAGCCAGCACGTTCGCGTCGTTATGTTCGCGGCTCAAGCGCGCGGTGGTAATGTCATGCACTAAAGCGCAGCGCACGCCGGGCCAGCGGTTGGCGGAGATGCTCATGCCGATACCTGTGCCGCAAATCAGGATGCCGCAGACCGCTTTACCAGCAATGATGGTTTGTGATAATTTCGCGGCAAAGTCCGGATAATCCACAGATGTTTCGGCATTGTCAGTACCAAGGTCAATAACCTCACGTCCCAAGGCTTGCAGATGCGTGATCAGCTGGGCCTTTAATACAAATCCGCCATGATCGGCGGCGATGGCGACGGTCTTGGTCATGCAATCCTTCCGTTGCGGTGAGCCATACCTCAAAGCCGGTGCAAAAGCCAGCCCCGGCTAGAAGCTACCCCTTGCCATTCAGCTAGTTTTGGGGGCAATTTTGCATATGCTTGTCGAATCAACCTCCGCAACCGGTTTTTTCGTGCCCCTTTTCGGCTTCATCATTAGCTACGGCTTCGGTTACCTGCTGGGCAGCATTCCCTTCGGTCTATTGCTCACTAAAATGGCCGGTCTAGGCGATATCCGCAAAGTTGGCTCCGGCAACATCGGCGCCACCAATGTACTCCGCACAGGCAATAAAGGCCTGGCCGCCCTGACATTGGTGCTGGACGCATTGAAGGGCGCGGTGGCTGTGTGGATAGGCCAGCAATATACACCTGAAATGGGTATGTTGGCTGGAGCGGCCGCCATGCTGGGGCACAGCTATCCGGTGTGGCTCAAATACAGGGGCGGCAAGGGTGTGGCGACCGCATTTGGCCTGTCCTGTGCGCTCAATCTGCCTATGGGTCTGGCCATCGGTTTTACCTGGCTGATTGTTCTGGTCTTAGTGCGATTCTCGTCGCTGGCCGCCATTTCTGCTGCGCTGCTATCGCCGCTCTACGCCTGGCTGTTCGGCAACAGTAAGCTCGTTCTGTTTTATTTCGGCGCTTGCGCCTTCGTTTGGTGGCGGCATCGCGCAAACTTCAAGCGCCTACTCGACGGTACCGAAACAACGATTAGTTTAGGCAGGAAGGATAGGACGCTGGACAGTTCTGAGGTTAGCCAAACGCCAGAAAATGCTGCCGATGCCGCCTCCCCAACCAAACCCGAGTAAGGCGGTTTTTTGCGAGCAGGATCGGCATTAAGGAGGATTTGCCGGCGGATTCAGGTCTAGCAAGCGTTGCGGGCAGTGCGACAGCTGAACAAATTTGTGAGCAAATTATTGAATTTATTGGCTCTTCACCATCAGATATTGACGAATTGGTTCGCGAATGCCATTGCTCTGGCCCCGCCATGATGGCGGCGCTGCTGGAACTTGAGCTTGCCGGGAGAGTGCTACGCTTGCCCGGCAACCGCGTGTGCAGACTCTTTAACGAGCTGGGATAGAG
>CAYOGS010000384.1:0-2082 GCA_964403435.1 uncultured Rhodospirillales bacterium
GTGTTACGCCTGACGCGCAATTGATGCGTCAGCGTCGTACGCGTCTACTCATCGCGCTCTTTGCCGCCACGGCGGGACCGCTGCTGGCTAAATTCTTTTCCAACACGCTGCCCTTCCGCCACCGACCGATGCATGAAGACGCTCTGCATTTCACCATGCCATGGCATATGAATGAAGAGGTTGTCACCGGCTGGAGTTCCTTTCCCAGTGACACGACCGCGCTGCTTTTTCCGCTCGCCACGGGCATTTTCATGTTGTCGCGCCGTCTTGGTGTCACGGCCTTCGTGTTAGCAACCGCTGCGGCATTGGCGCGCGTCTATTCCGGCCTGCATTATCCCACCGATGTGATGGCTGGTGCCGTGCTGGGCATTAGCGCCTTTTTTCTCCTCGACCAGACGCGGCTCAAACCGCTGCTCACCCAACCCTGTTTTTGGATGATGGAGAAATATCCAGGCTGGTTCTACGCGGCTTTTTTTCTCTACACGCATCAAGTGACGAACATATTTGCCGAAAGTTTCACTATACTGAAGATCGGCGCTGGCTTCGCTTTGGGCAAACCGCTTTAACGCTTGTCGCGTCGCCGGGCTTTTTTGCCGGACGTTACCGCAGTCTGACCACTGCGAACACCGAGATCGGCGCTTTCCAACCGACGGATTTCGTCGCGTAGCCGCGCTGCTTCTTCAAATTCCAAATTTGCCGCCGCAGCTTTCATGCGCTTGTCCAGATCGCGCAGATGCGTCTGCAAATCCTTGCCGACCAGATGCGCGCCGTCATCCACCGCCACCTGCACATAATCCTGCTCATAGACCGACCCGAGGATATCGCCGATGGCTTTCTGTACGCTTTCCGGTGTGATGCCGTGCGCCTGATTATACGCCTCCTGCCGGGTGCGGCGGCGGTTGGTTTCGTCAATCGCGGCCTGCATGCTCTGCGTCATCCGGTCGGCATACAGCACCGCTTTACCTGCGATATTTCGGGCGGCCCGGCCGATGGTCTGGATCAGCGCCGTACGTGAACGCAGATAGCCTTCTTTGTCCGCGTCCAAAATCGCAACCAGCCCGCATTCCGGAATATCCAGCCCTTCACGCAGCAGATTGATGCCCACCAGTACATCATAAACGCCTAAACGCAGGTCACGTATGATCTCTATACGTTCCAGCGTCTCTACATCGGAATGGATATAGCGCACCTTCACGCCAGATTCGGTCATATATTCCGTCAACGCCTCGGCCATCTTCTTGGTCAGCGTCGTGACCAGCACACGCAAACCCTTCGCCACCACCAAACGCACTTCGCTGAGCAGATCGTCCACCTGATGCTCGGTCGGGCGAATGATGACCGGCGGATCGGTCAAGCCGGTTGGGCGCACCAGCTGCTCCACAAAGACGCCACCGGCGCGCTCCAGCTCCCAGGGGCTGGGCGTCGCCGAAACAAAAATGGTCTGCGGCCGCATCTTGTCCCACTCTTCGAATTTTAGCGGCCGGTTATCTACACAGGACGGCAAGCGAAAGCCATATTCCGCCAGCACGGATTTACGCTGAAAGTCACCGCGATACATCGCGTTCAACTGCGGCACCATGACATGGCTTTCGTCCACGAACAGCAGTGCATTCGGCGGCAGATATTCAAACAAGGTGGGCGGCGGATCGCCGGCCGGCCGGCCGGTGAGATAGCGGCTGTAATTCTCGATGCCAGAGCAGAAGCCGGCTGCCGCCAACATCTCTAAATCAAACTGTACGCGTTCGCGCAGCCGCTGCTCTTCCAACAATTTGCCGCGCGCGGTGAAGTCAGCCAGCTTCATTTTGAGTTCGCTTTTGATTTGCGTCACGGCCTGCTGCAGCGTCGGCTTGGGCGTCACATAATGGCTGTTGGCATAGAGTTTGGCGGCTTCCAGTTCCTCTTGCTTGTCGCCAGTTAGCGGGTCGAAGGCGATGACATTTTCCAGTTCGTCGTCAAAGAGGTTGAGGCGCCAAGCACTGTCCGACAAGTGCGCTGGAAAAATCTCCACCGTATCGCCCCGCACGCGAAAATCGCCGCGCCCGAAGCCGATATCGTTACGCCGATATTGTAGCTCCACAAGCT
>CAYOGS010000385.1:0-261 GCA_964403435.1 uncultured Rhodospirillales bacterium
CGTTTGTACTTGACCCGTTGGGCAACAATGGCAACTGGCCGGAAGTTAACTGGCCGGCGTCACTCTATCTGGAAGGGTCAGACCAGCATCGCGGCTGGTTCCATTCCTCGCTGCTCGAATCTTGTGGTACACGCGGCCGCGCGCCTTATGACGCGGTGTTGACACATGGCTTCACGCTCGACGAGCAGGGACGCAAAATGTCCAAATCGCTCGGCAATGTGGTGGCGCCACAGACTATCACGGAGCAGATGGGCGCAGATA
>CAYOGS010000385.1:271-811 GCA_964403435.1 uncultured Rhodospirillales bacterium
CATCGGGCCGGACATCCTGAAGCAGATCGGCGATTACTACCGCCGCTTTCGTAACACGCTGCGCTATCTGCTTGGGGCGCTGGACGGCATGGCGGCGGCCGAACGACTGCCGCATACCGATATGCCGGAGCTTGAGCGCTGGGTGCTACACCGGCTGCATGAAGTGGACGGCATCGTCCGCAAAGCCATCGCGGATTACGATTTTAATCGTGCCATGGTGGCGCTGCACGAATTCTGCGCGGTGGACTTGTCAGCTTTCTATTTTGATATTCGCAAGGACAGTCTGTATTGCGACCGGCCGGATAGCGACCAGCGTCGCGCTACGCGCACGGTGCTAGAACAATTGTGTGATACTTTGACTGTGTGGCTGGCGCCGTTCCTCTGCTTCACAGCGGAAGAAGCTTGGCTGGCGCGCCATCCGGGCGAAAACGAAAGTGTGCATCTGCAGGAGTTTCCGGTGCTGCCTACCGCTTGGCATGATGCCGCACTGGCAGCGAAGTGGGAGCAGTTGCGTGCCATGCGCCGCGTGGTGACTGGGGC
>CAYOGS010000385.1:821-2064 GCA_964403435.1 uncultured Rhodospirillales bacterium
GAGGAAAAGAAAATCGGCTCCAGCTTGCAGGCCAAGGCTCTTGTCTATGTGTCCGGCGCGCAGAAGTCGTTGCTGGTGAGCGTGAACTTCGCAGCGTTGTGCATCGCCTCCGCTGTGGAGCTGGTAGCCGGTGAGGCGCCAGCCCACGCCTTTACGCTGACTGACGTACCGGAAGTCGGCGTCATTGTACAACTGGCGGATGGGCAGAAATGCGACCGCTGCTGGCAGATTCTGCCGGAAGTGGGGAAACATGCCGATCACCCGCTGCTGTGTGAACGCTGTTTTGACTCGGTGACGGCACCTGACCGGCAGGCTGCTTGATGTTGGGCTTGCCAGAGCCGCGACACCCGACCTTGGTCAAAAGGGCGTTGTTTCTGACGGCTTTGGTCTTGGGTTTGGATCAGACGAGTAAGGCGCGCATTTTGCACCTGCTGACGGAACCGCCGCATCATATGCCAGTCATGCCGCTGCTGTCGTTCGATCTGGTGTGGAATCGCGGCGTGACTTTTGGTCTGTTGCAAAACCATCAGGCCTTTATGCCTTATGTGCTGAGCGCCGTGGCCATCGTTATTATTGGGGCGCTTTTGCGCTGGTTATGGCGCGCGGAGCACCGTCTGACGGTGATGGCGATCGGCCTGGTTCTGGGCGGCGCTGTGGGCAATATCATAGACCGTATTCGCTTCGGCGCGGTGGTGGACTTTATTCATGTGGAATATTACCCGTGGGTGTTCAACGTAGCGGACAGCGCCGTCGTGGTGGGGGTGGGTCTGCTCATATGGGATTCGTTCCGCCGCTCGCCGCCCGCCAATTGACATTTATTGGCGGGGTGCAACAATGCACCAAATTTTTACGTCGCCTGAATCGGAGTGCCTGATGAAACGCCATACGACCCTGTTGTTGCTACCTTTCCTGCTGATTGGTTGCAGTGAAACCAAGGAAATGCTCGGCCTCGAGCGCAACGCGCCCGACGAGTTCGCAGTGGTGGATCGCGCCCCGCTGGTGCTGCCGCCCGACTACAACCTGCGCCCGCCGCAGCCAGGCGCTGCTCGCCCCCAGGAAAAGACGCCGAGTCAGCAAGCCGAGTCCGCGCTGTTCGACGCGACGGCACCGGCACCGGATAGCGGGGCGCTGAGCAGTCTTGATCAAAAAATGCTGCAACAGGCCGGGGCGGCGCAGGCTGAGCCGAATATTCGCAAGACGATAGATCAAGAAGGCGCAGCCGGGGTGACCGATAGCCGTCACC
>CAYOGS010000386.1:0-2063 GCA_964403435.1 uncultured Rhodospirillales bacterium
ATCTGGCCGACGCCAAACACCGCTAGAATGCCGGCAAGGTGCGGCCAGTCGCCAAACTGAATAGCACCCAGGATTACGCTGGTGATCAATCCAAAAGCCGAGCCGACATAGGGAATGAACGAGATCAATCCTGCGGTCAGCCCAACAGCAACTCCGAAATCCAGACCGATAATGGAGAGGCCAACGGCATAGAGGCACCCCAGGGACAGGCAGACCAGCGCCTGACCGCGCACAAAACCCGCCAGTGTCTGGTCAATCAGATTAAGCTGATGGCGAATAATATCGTAATGCCGACGCGGCAGTGCGCGGTCAATCACGCCGGTCAGTGCTTGCCAGTCCCGCAGAATATAAAACGCCACCAGAGGAGTAATAAAAATAAGTGTAAGAATATCAAATATTGCAAAACCGCCAGTAAGCAGACGTTTGAAGAACTCAGCAAGCCAATTCAGCGCGGCGCCGGCATGTTCGCCCGCACTTGTGCGAATTTTTTCAACATCTTCCGGCGACAGACTTTCCATCACACGCGTGATCCACGGCAAGATTTTGTCATGGGCGATGGCGCTATATTCCGGCAAAACATTGATCAGCGCCGAGACTTGGCTTTGCAAAAGCGGCACGATCAGCAACAGCACAGCGAAGGACGCTGTAATGGCGAAGAGCATCACCAGTGTGGTGGCCATCACGCGTGACAGCCCGTGACGGCACAGCGCGGCCACCGGAGGGTTGAGAAAATAGGCGATGGCAAGGCCGGTTACGAAAGGCAGTAGCATCGGCCGTAACGCCCAGATAATCACCAAAAAGGCTGCTGTGGCGAGTAACCAGAAACGAATCTGGGCTGCTGCACTCATGGTTGAGCGCTTTGTAGTTGCCACGAGCCGCCCGGTGCTTGAGTTAGCAGCAAGCCTTGTTGAGAGAGCGCTTGTTGCAGCTGCATCTGATCGCCGCTGAAATCGATCGCCATGTCCACGCCATCACGGCGGATGCTGCGGATATTGATGCGTTTAATTGTCGGTATACCACCGAGGCGCTGGCGCAGGCGCGTCAGTTCCGGCAGGGATGTGAGTGCGGCATGTATGGCCAAGGAAGATGGCGCATAGCCTGGTGCCAGTACATCAATCATCGGCTTGTGCTGCAGGAAGCTCTTCACATTCTGGGCGGCGATAGCCAACTGCGCTGTCCGATCTTTAGCTGGGGGCACCGCGATGGTCTGAGTTTCCAGCTTCTGACCGGTATTGTCATAACGTGTAACGGTGAGGTTGAGGTTTTTTTGGGCACTATCGGCAGGGTCTTCTCCAAGTTGTGCGACCACGACCGAGCCGGCATTGTGCAACGTAGCGATGGCGCCGAGAGAAGCGGCATCACCCGCGCTGGCATTGCTGGCGTCTATAGCGCCGACATCCTGCAATTCGCCGTTGGGAATGATAATAGGCTGCAGTGCATCCGGACGTTCCAATGACGCCAATGCCAGATGCCAGGGAGTCTGCTCTTCCCACAACACGCTGCGGCCGCCGCTCATAGCAAGCGGCAGAATGAGCTGGGGCATGGTAGGATTGGCAGTAAAGCTTACTCCCGCGTTGCCAAGTAGGCTTTGCACCGCACGAGGCTTAAAACGCACATTCATACTAGCGATGTACCGCACGCTGCTGGTTTTTTCACTGGTGATTTCAAAATTACGGACGAGGGCGGCAATTTTGTTATCGCTCAGCTTGGCGGGATCAATTGCCTTTGCGGCATCCATCCGCTCCAACAACTGAGTTAGGGCGGTACGTTGCCCAGAGAAAATGGCTTTTTCGCGCGCGGCTGCGGCATTTTCCGCCGTGACATCCACGGGGACATTGCTGATCGTGAAAGCCTCAAGGTTTACGGGTTGAGGTACAGGTGTACTTTCTGCCGGGGTGGGGCTGGTTTCGCTCGAATCCCACGGTATGGCTGGGGCATAGGTTTGAGCAATGGCCATCGGCGCAGAAAGCAGGCCGACGGCCACCATAGCGCGAAGAAACAACGCGGGAACGCCGGTATTTTGCATTGAGACACCGTATGCGGTAGGGTAAGAGGATCTATAT
>CAYOGS010000387.1:0-2060 GCA_964403435.1 uncultured Rhodospirillales bacterium
CACCGCAGACATGATGCGGACGCTTGGTCTCGCCGCAGTTCGGGCACTCCTGGCTGGCGCCGGCGGCTATCGCATGGTGCGAGCGGCGCATATCGCGCTTAGATTTGGAGGTTTTCTTCTTAGGTACAGCCATGGCACAACTCGATCCATATCATTCCGCTTAATGCGCCGTATCTGGCAGCACAATTGCGGCGGCAGTCCTGATGCGGCGCTGCCTTGTCAGCCCCCGGCCGATCCGGGCAGGCCGCATCCTTCTAAGCAATATCGCTGGTGCAGGCAAGTAAAATCCTGGCGCCATAAAAAGACCGGATATTGCCTCAAGCACTTATTTTTCCTGGTTTTTTACCAAGTCAGCTAAGTGCAAAAAGGGCTTCTGGCGTCCGGCTGCACCGCCGGCCTCCACGCGGACTGCCGTTTCTGCCCCCGGCGCACGCGGATAAGGGTCAAGCGCCAGCGACAAATGCTGTACGACCAGTTCCCCCACATCAATCATACCTTGGACGATGGGATCGATCACCGGCTCATCGTTGTCTGCTAGTGTTAAAGCACCCTCTTCATCCGGTATCGCCTCCGGCGGCATGAAGCAGCCGGTAACGGCTTCCGTAAGCGTCGCCGGCACCGGAACCAGCGTTACAACGCAGGCCTGCTGCACCTTCGCGGTCAATCGGCCGTTGACGTTAATGGCGAGGCCGTCAGTATCGCGCTGCAATTCAAGTGTCGCCTGTAAGGAATCCAGACGAAGCAAACCTAAACGCGCGGCCACGGCGGAACATTCCTCCGGCGAGGCGTTGATTTCCACGCGCAGACCCGCCGGCGGGATTTTATCCACAGCCTGCGGACGGGGTAATTCATTCAGTACTTTATCGTCCATGATCATCCAATTGCGGCGGTAAAAAATCCAACTGGCCAGCCAGTATTGCGCTGACGGGCTGTTGCTGCAAATACGCCATCGTCGCCAACATGTAGCGAGCCATTGCTCCCAACGCAACGGGCACGGTCGGCACCGTGCCGTAGAGATTTTTGTCCAAAGCAGTCATGAGTGCCGCTTGCTGCTGCTCAACCGGCACGCAAAAAGCCTCATCATAGACCTTCAGGCGACCATAAAAGGCCTGCCCCATGGTCTTGACACGACGGCTGATGCCGGTATCGCCCACCCCCATTTCGCGCAGGTTGCGATCCATGTCGGCAGCGAAAAGGTCGAACAGCCGCTGGCGCAATAGCATGGCCGGCTTGCCCTGCCCGTCAAGTCGGCGCAACACCAATACGAGATGCAGCGCCAACAAATCAAAACGGCCGTCCAGCGAATCCGGCACACCGCCCTGAATATAAAACTGCGGCAGGCGCGCCTGGTTAGCGGTAATGGCATAAAGCGCCGCCACCTCCGGCCGTTGCCAAGCCGGACTAAGCTGCATTTGCAAATTTTTCCAGACATGCTTAAGCAATGGCGTTATCCTACCTCACATTATTTTTTACCAATACAGGTTTGCCATGCGCGCACAACGTTTTTCCTGCTTTTTTGCCTTACTACTGCTCGGCGCCTGCGCCCCAACGGTGGTGAATCGCGGCAATTTACTGACTGAGGAAAAATTGGCTATCGTCAAGCCAGGAGCTGCGCGCGAAACGGTGCTGGCCGCCCTCGGCAGCCCCACCGTGCAAGGCAGCTTCGACGACAAAGACTGGTATTATGTTGGCCGCCGTACCGAGCAGTACGCCTTCCTTGACCCTAAGGTCGCCGAGCAACAGACCGTCCACATCCGTTTTAACGATAACGGCCTGGTCCAAGCAGTGGAAACGATGAGCCCGGATGCAGTGCAAGCCGTTGCAGCAGCCCCTGGCACCACACCCAGCTTTGGTAACGAGAAAACCTGGATGCAAGATTTGTTTGGCAATATCGGCCGCGCCGGCCTGCCCACCGGTAACCGGCGCTAACCGAGGATAGAATTTCAGGAACTAAAGCCGCAGAGAATCAACGCTAATATTAAATTAATCAATGCTTTACGGTGGATTGTTACTATCATTTTTCGTTAATGACAACCACATGAGTCCCCATGGGTCCTTCC
>CAYOGS010000388.1:0-2054 GCA_964403435.1 uncultured Rhodospirillales bacterium
ACAGCTCGGTGAAATCAATCTGCCGAAGCATGTCCCTTATCCAGTCCGTATTTATCAGACCGGTTTTGCCTAGCGTAAAGGCCACTAGAGACATGCCCAGCGCCAACGCCATCATACCCACAGCAGCCGGCAATTTGACATAGCGGTGATTAATGTAACCGGCCAACGCAGCAAAGGTCAGTAAGATTGCAATGATTTGGAACGCGGTCATTCTGGCCGGGCAGTTAGAGTAAGGTTATACCAATAGATAGAGTGAGGCCTACCATCCGGCCAAGACTTTTCTGAAAAAGAAAGGGCGCGGCTGCCAAAAAAACAGCCGCGCCCTGCATTTCTGAGCAGGATTAAGCCAGGTTCTTGGCTGCGAAATCCCAATTCACCAGATTGTCCAGGAAGGCGCCGACCATGTCGCCACGGCGGTTCTGATAGTCCAGGTAATAGGCATGTTCCCAGACGTCACAAGTCAGCAGAGCTTTAGCGTTTTCGGTCAAGGGCGTGGCTGCGTTAGCCGTCTTCACCACCTTCAGTTTGCCGTTTTCCAGCACCAACCAGGTCCAGCCGGAGCCGAATTGTGCCAGGGCGGTCTTCTTGAATTCTTCCTTGAAGGCATCAAGGCTGCCAAAATCGGTCTTGATACGCTCTGCCAGTTCGCCTTGTGGCGCGCCGCCACCTTGCGGCTTCATGCTGTGCCAGAAAAAGGTGTGGTTCCACACCTGCGCGGCGTTGTTAAAAACGCCGATCTTGCCGTTGTCGCCGGCAGTGGCGCGGACAATGTCTTCTAGTGCACGTTCGGCGAGCGGCGTTTCCTTGATCAGACCGTTCAAATTGGTCACATATGTCTGATGGTGCTTGCCATGGTGGAAACTCAAGGTCTGCGCCGACATATGGGGTGCCAGCGCGTCCGGCGCATAGGGCAGCGGGGGAAGTTCGAAAGCCATGGAATTATCTCCTGATGAATAGGCCGGTAGTCATACGCTATGCAAAGGTAGGGGGCAAGATGCCTGCTCAACCCAGCTTGGAATCGTCCGTCTTGAGCCGCGCGCCAATGATGGGGATATTGTTCTGCTGCGGCGAGGGCCCGCGCCGTTCGAGATTAAATTCAACGTAGCGCTCTGCGTCATAGCCCGCCGGTGCGTGCGGCACATTACCCGCCCGCAACAATTGCAGGGAGCTCAGCTGCGGTCCCGGATAAAACCGTGTGGCACGTAATTCGCGTGCCGCCAGAATTCCAGCCGCCGTTTCTTCCAGCACATAATTGGTGCCGCTGACCAAAAGATCGCGCCGGCGCTCTTCGCTCATGCTGCCGCTGAAGCGTCGCGTGACGAATTCCGACGCATCACGACGGACAGCGGCTTCGTAAGGTTGGCTAATATCGAGTAAATTCCGCAATTGCTCTAGGGTCGGTTCAAAATCGCGATGCGTACGCCAATGATCGAAGGGAATGATTCCCTTCAAATGGCGCGCGCTATCAAGATTAGGTTTTTGGCCGGCGATCCAATCCTGGCCGGCCTTGCGCGCCTCAAGTTCAGCCTGGTCAGGCGGCGTGCCATACAGAGCGGTGCGGTTATGGCGATCCAGCGTATCGGCGAGGTCAATATACCAGCCGCGCGGGAAATGCGCGTCC
This sequence comes from uncultured Rhodospirillales bacterium, assembly GCA_964403435.1. Lineage (GTDB taxonomy): Bacteria > Pseudomonadota > Alphaproteobacteria > UBA9219 > RFNS01 > JAGOHT01. The sequence goes on from CAYOGS010000388.1 coordinate 1,622, forward strand.
ATCCAACCAGCGGCCGAGCGCAGCTTATCACCCTTCGTATCGTCTTTACTCAGGCTGACCCACAGCACGCCAATGCCATCAGCATCACGATCTTGCCATTTTCTTGGCCGGACACGGTAATCAGTCATATCGCTTTTTTGCAGTGCTTAATGAAGGTTGCGAACAATGAGCCCAAATAAATTCAAACGACTTACGCATCGTATCTGCAATATTGCCGTTGCGGATGATGACCATTTGCTCCCGCTTATTGATCAGCGTGGCGACACGGTCTTTATAAACAACATGCACTTCATTATTAAAAAACCGTCGTGGCAGACAACGATATTCCGATAAAGGGTATAAGATGTAAGTGTTTCCTTCTTCAATGAGAGAACGAAACTTGCAGCCCATTTTCCGCAACCGCAGATCGCCGTCAATCACTGCATCCGACGAC
>CAYOGS010000389.1:0-2045 GCA_964403435.1 uncultured Rhodospirillales bacterium
CGGTGCAGGCGTAACCGTTAACGTTGCTAACTTGGACGATGTCAGCAAGGTCAAGCTGCTGGAGCGCCTCGAAGCCATGGCCCGGGCCGAAGATCCCCGCGTTAAGGAAGTCATGGCGAGCCTGGTCGGTTCGTGGGAAGTCGTGCTGGTGGCGCGCAGTGACGGCCATCTGGCGGCCGACGTGCGCCCGCTGGTGCGGGTGTCGGTGAGCGTCATCATGGAAGAGAACGGCCGCCGCGAGCAGGGCTCCGGCGGTGGCGGCGGGCGCTACGACTACGGTTATTTCAGCGACGAGGTGCTGTCGGGCTTTGCCAAGGCAGCGGTGCATCAGGCGCGGGTCAACCTGCACGCGCACCGCGTATTTCTGCGCGCCAAAGACCTGCACCTGCGCCACGCCTGGTAGAGTCGAGAGGCGCTGTGCCATCAGAGTATCGGCGTATTCGTTGACCTGTGAAACCGGCAGTGAATCCGAGCTGACAGCGACGAAAAACACAGGTTGATCGGCCGGATTGACCTTCTGAAATGAAGGTGGGGTGGTCATTTGCTTCGGTAATCGCCGCAAGGTGGCGGAGATCGCCGTCTGCACATCTAGCGCCGCACCATCAATATCGCGATCCAAGTTGAATTGCAGCGTAATCTGCGTTTGCCCGAGATAGCTGCTGGAGGTCATGGAATCCACCCCGGCAATGGTGGAGAATTGTCGTTCTAGTGGCGTCGCGACCGAAGCCGCCATGGTCTCTGGGCTGGCGCCAGGCAGGCTGGCAGTCACAGAAATGGTGGGAAAATCCACTCGCGGCAAAGCGCTGACAGCCAATGTACGATACCCGGCTAGGCCACCGACCACCAACGACAGCATCAGCAGGATAGTGAAGACCGGGCGCCGTATGCAGAACTCCGCCAAATTCATGGTGCGGCACCAGTGGTGGCAACCGGCTGCTCCGGCAGTGCATCGAACACGAGAGCAGCGCCATCCGTGACGCGCAACAGACCATCTGTCACCACCGCCTCGCCGGCCTGCATGCCGTCCGCTATGATTGCAATCTTTTCTTCAATGACCACCCGTACCTTACGTCGTTGTGCCTTGTTGTCCGCGGTGACAGCAAACACGATCTGCTCATTATTCGCTTCCGTCACAGCTCCGGCCGGGATGGTCAACACGCCGCGCCGCGTCTCGAGCGGTAGCGAGACGTCCACGAACATGCCGGGCCATAATTTTTCTTCAGCGTTGCTGAAACTGGCGCGTGCTGCGAACGTGCCATTGTTGACGTCGATCTTGTTGTCAATATAGTCCAACGTTCCGGTGAGTGTACCGCTACTGTCTGGACGCGTCGCCGTGATGGCCAACTTGCCCATGGCCATGGCGTGACGCAAGGCGTCATAATGGCGCTGCGGTACCGCAAACTGAACCCAGATTGGGTCTATCTGATTGAGAGTGACCAACGGCTCCGTATCGTTTGCCTTAACATTGTTTCCCGCCGTAACCGCGATGGTGCCGGCGCGCCCGGCGATCGGCGCCCTAATTGTCGTGTAATCCAGTTCGATATCCAAGCTCTCCAACTGCGCGCGGGTCGCTTCCACCATTGCCTGCTGCGCTTCGAAATTGGTTTTGTCCTGCTCCAGCTTCTCGCTGGCGACATAATCCTGCGAACTAAGTTTTAATGAACGTTCATACTGTGCTTTGGCGTTTTTGAGTTGAATTTGGTCGCGCTGTAAATTGGCTGCTTGCTGGGCGCGCTGCGCCTTGAGAGCGCGGTTGTCCAATTCGAACATCACGGCGCCCTGCTCTACCCGATCGCCATCCTTGAACAGGATTTTAATAATCTGCGAATCCAGTCTCGATTTCACCGCCACCGTCGCCTGGGCATACACTGCCGCAGGCAAGCGGATGATGACCGGCACGTCCTGCCGCGTGACGCGCGCCACCGTCACGCGTGTGGCGGCTGACTTGGCGTCATCCAGCTTAACTTTATCGACCTTGCTATAATACCACCAGCCACTGCTGGCCAGTGCTACAACTACCAAAAAAGCGAGCAGCAGTTGCTTGT
>CAYOGS010000390.1:0-2031 GCA_964403435.1 uncultured Rhodospirillales bacterium
GGCTTCGCTGGCCTCGGCGTCGGCGCGGCCTTTGGCGGTCTGCGCCCTATCGTCGAGTTCATGACCATGAACTTCGCCATGCAGGCGATGGATCAAATCATCAATTCCGCCGCTAAGACGCTGTATATGTCTGGCGGGCAGATGGGCTGCCCCATCGTCTTCCGCGGGCCCAACGGCGCGGCCTCGCGCGTCGGAGCCCAGCACTCGCAATGCTTTGCCAGCTGGTATGCCCATATTCCCGGCCTTAAGGTTGTGTCGCCCTACAGCGCGGCCGACGCCAAGGGACTCATCAAATCCGCCATCCGCGATAACAACCCAGTGATCGTGCTGGAACATGAGATCATGTATGGCAGCAGCTTCGACGTGCCGGAAGATCCGGAATTCATCGTGCCGCTGGGCAAGGCGCTAGTGATGCGGGAAGGGACGGACGTGACGATCGTCGCCTATTCGCGCCCGGTCGGCATGGCGCTGCAGGCAGCAGAGATTCTGGCGGCTGAAGGCATTCAGGCCGAAGTCATCAATCTGCGTTCTTTGCGGCCGCTGGATGTTGACACCATCGTGCAGAGCGTGAAGAAGACCAACCGTCTTGTTTCAGTGGAAGAAGGCTGGCCCGTGGCCGGCATGGGTTCGGAAATCGCCGCACAGATGATGGACCACGCCTTCGATTATCTTGACGCGCCGGTGGCGCGGGTCTGTGCCATCGATGTACCGCTGCCCTATGCCGCGAACCTGGAAAGATTGGCGCTGCCGCAGGTGGACAACATCGTGCAGACCGTGCGCCAAGTGTGCTACCGCCGGGCGGCTTAGCCAGCAATCGTGTTTATGCTCGCATCTGATGGGCGGGATGAGGATATCCACCAGACTTGCTATTCACGCTACATGGCATACCTACAAGAGAATAAAGTAGATTTTCCGCCTTCTGCTTTTGCTCTGGCAAGTTCGGAGTGGTATCACGATTTCAACCACCATCATGCTCCGCATGATGGTTGGCTGGAGCGGGCGGAATTCATCGAAATAGGTTTAGGCGAGCGCTGGGAAAACCGAACCTTGGCGCTCCGCGTTCGGTTGCTCGCCTCGTTCCATGACGCTTATATCGAATTCTATTACCCTCAGGTTTTTTCATATAAATTTGAGGCGCCACATGTCGTGAAAGGACACACCGACTGGCGTTATGATGAATTGCGAATCTCGAAAAACAAGCATTTAATCCATGAAATCGAGTGGCGGGGTGGGTTCGACACGCCCGAAACACGATGGCTGATTGAAGCCAACGATGTTGTCTATACATGGCTGCCAATTCATACCGCTCCCCTTGCGGGAGGGGTATGAATGCTAAGCCTTCACGGGGTGGACTTTAAAGCCAAGGGCAGTCCATGCCAATCATGTGCGGCAAGATGTTGCACCCGCAGAAATAGTCCTTTGGCGGCTTTTGCGAACGCAACATCCGGTATCAAGCTTGAAATTTCGCCAGTGAGCGCCACTGGCTGCCGATCTCGTTGATTTTTGAGATCTGGATGTTCGGACTGCCGTGGAAGTGGATCTCTGGCCACATGATGGTGCGGCGCCGCAAGCCGCTGACCGGAAACGTGATGAAGATTTGCACCAATGTGGTTATACGGTCTTACGTTTTTCCGACAGCGATGTTATGAATGACCCAGTAGCGGTGACGGCGATGATTGGGCATATTGCGCATGAATTGCAGTCATGCCGGCTTATCGAGAAAACCTCTCCTCCGCCCCATCTAACAAGGGGAGGGGGAATTGAAAAAGTGGACGTCATCCATGCCCATAAATATTCTCATGCCTGCACTTTCGCCCACTATGACGGAGGGCACGCTGGCCCGCTGGTTAAAAAAGGAAGGCGATAAGGTCAAATCCGGTCAGGTCATCGCCGAAATCGAGACTGACAAAGCCACTATGGAAGTGGAGGCGGTGGACGAAGGCACGATCGTCAAGCTGCTCATTGCCGCTGGCACGTCCGGCGTAGCGGTCAACACACCGATCGCTGTATTGGCGGAAGATGGCGAGGCCG
>CAYOGS010000391.1:0-2019 GCA_964403435.1 uncultured Rhodospirillales bacterium
CTTAACGGCAGCACGATTCCTGGCTTCTTGTGCTAGACAAGTGACGTGATGCAATTGTTGTGCTGTCACCAGCCACTGCCCAGCCTGAACGAAAAAGCGCAGCATCTTGCCGGTCGCCTCCGCCTCGCTCAGCCGCTGCGGCAAGGCGCTCTTGCTAAAATCCGCCTTGGGGAACTCAAAGCCGGCGGCGCTGGCACCCCAGTATATATGCAGTGCCTGATTACGCGCCTGGATGCGGCCGCGCAGCACAGCGTGGAGATTGCGGCGCGCGCCGCTCTTGTCGGCAACCTTCTCCGGCAGGGGCGTAATGGTCAGGATTTTCAGATCGTCCGCCCGGTGGCCATGCTGCACGGCAAGTTGACCAGCCAAGTGCGCCAGTTGCAGCCAGCTATCCGGCCGCTGCTTTTGCAGCGTGTTATGCACGCGATGTTCGTTAAACCGCATCACTAATCTCCTACTGCCGCACTATAGCGGGCGGCACCGGTCAGAATAGTTTCATATGGCTTATGGTTAACGGGGTGTTGCCTTCATTCCGTTTGATGCAAGAAAACCGCGATCCAATCCTCCGAAGTCGGCGGGCATCTGATGCACAGAGCCGGCGCCGGAGCGGTATTGAAACCAGATCAAATCGCGGCTTCCTTCTTTCTGACCCGAACAGCGTGCTTTCAAAGCGGAGCGTCCCGTTCAACGCCGACATGCCGGCCTGATAGGCCGCCACGGGCTAAACCGGAACGCGGCTTGAGCATAAAGCGCGAAGCGCGTTATGCCAAGTCTTCCCCGCTAGCCACGGCAGGCACGCCTTTGTCGCCAGCAAAATCCACCACGATGGTGTTTTTGCCCGGGTTGCTCTGCAACGCCTGCAATACGCGCAGTTTCATGATGTCCGGGTTCTCTCGCGTCACCCGCGCGGCATTGGCCAGTGATCGCAGCGCAGCAGTCTCCGCCCGCGTCGCTTCCAGCAGCATCGCTGCTTGCTTCTTTGCCAGCAATTCGCCGGCAAACGCCTCTCGAACTTCCTTGCTCAACATGATGTCACGAATGCCACAGGCACGCAGCCCAATGCCTAGCGCCTGTAGCTTGGGTACCAGCGCCGCGCTGATCTGCCCGGCCAAAGTGGCGCGGTCGGCCATCAGCTCTTCCAGCGTTTGCTGTGCTACCGCTGCGCGCACCGGCAGTTGCGCGATAGCGTGCAAATAGTTCGGCAGGCTATATGCCGTGACATCCGCCGTCTGACATAATTTGAGGGCATCCTCCACCGCATATTCAGCGTAGGTGCTGAGCTTGATACCCATACCGTCCTTGGTCAGCACCTCCTGACCCACCAGCAGCAATTGGCTGACGCGTTTGTCGAACACTACCCAGCTGTAAACCCGCTGCCGCAATTTATGCACGCCAGTGGGCAGGATTTTCTCGAATTGGCCTTTTTTATACAGCAGCACACATTGATAATCATAGACGATGAACCGCGTGCGCGTGAAGAGGCCGGCATAATAAGCCACGAGCCCGCCGCCAGCCGCAGCGGCCAGCAACACCAGCATCAGTCCGGGCAAATGCTCCATGGTGTCACCTCTGCGCCAAATCGGCGTCCAGATTGCGCTTTTGCCGATGCCAGAGAATGTTTTCCCAGACTTTGTTGGCGCCCTGCAACCGCCCTCGGCGCTCGCAATCGTGTAGGAAGTCCAAGGTCGTCATCCAGGATAATTTGGCTTTCGTCCCTTGCTCCTTAGCAAAATTATAGGTTCGGTCATCCTCATCCAGAATCAGTATATCTTCGGTTGATTTTTCAAAATAGTCATACAGCCAACCGCCGAGGCCAGACCAACCCGCCATTGCCGTCATCTGCAGAGGTCTGAACAGGCGCCCCGCCGCATGCATCTCACCATAGTCGGTTTGTTTGATTTCTACATCATGCGGCAACGGCTCTTCCCGCGGGCGCCTTACATATGAGGCCGTGGCTTTCTCGAGCCAAGCGCCAATCTCCGGCGCGTAAGGCCAGCGCAAATCCTCTGTGGCTTTGTA
>CAYOGS010000392.1:0-2016 GCA_964403435.1 uncultured Rhodospirillales bacterium
AGACTGTATCTGGCATGAAATGCATGCATTCAATCCAACTCAGCGGATTCTCCAGCATGACGTCTGGAATATCATGTGCAGTTCTGCCGTAAAATAGCCCGTAAGTGCGTTTCATATCCAGGCATTGCCGAAGATCTCCCCAATCTGTTTCATTTGGGACGCCTTGTAGCATTTTATGAGGCTTTACGGGTGGTGCGCTGCTCGATGCGCTTTTCGAAATGCGTGCCTTGCAGGATGCGTTGCACGAAAATGCCAGGGGTATGCACGGCATCCGGATCAATCTGGCCGACCGGCACCAATTCCTCGACCTCCGCGATGGTGACGCGGCCCGACATGGCGGCCAGCGGGTTGAAGTTACGCGCTGCCTTGCGATAGACGAGGTTGCCTTCATAGTCGCCAATCTGGGCTTTAACGATGGCGAGGTCGCAGACGATGCCGCGTTCCAGCACATAATTCTCGCCATCAAAGTCGCGCACTTCCTTGCCTTCCGCCGCCAGCGTCCCTACGCCGGTTTTGGTATAAAAGCCGGCGATGCCAGCGCCGCCGGCGCGCAACCGTTCGGCCAGCGTGCCTTGCGGGTTAAATTCCAACTCAAGCTTGCCGGAAAGGAAAAGCTCGGCGAAGAGCTTGTTCTCACCGACATAGGAGGAAATCATTTTTTTGATCTGCCCGCCTTCCAGCAATTTGCCGAGGCCGAAACCGTCCACGCCGCAATTGTTAGACACAAAGGTAAGGTTTTTCACTCCGCTTTGCTTGATAGCTTCAATCAAATGCTCGGGAATGCCGCATAGGCCGAAACCGCCGGCCGCGATGGTCATGCCATCCCGCAACAGTCCCTCAAGGGCGGCGGCGGCATCAGTGAAAACTTTATGGCTCATGCAGGCGTCCTTTGGCATCAATCATCACGCGATTGCCAGCATAGTTGAGGCTTCAGCCAAGGCCGTCAAGCGAAACCTAGCGCAATGTGTCTGGACGAGCAGAGAGCGCAAGCTGCGCCGCCGCTTGCGGCCGAGCCGGCATGGATGCGGCCTGAAACAGCGTATGCGCCCCTCCAGCCTGCAGAGCCGAGAGGGGCGATGTCTGATTGCCCTGGCAAATCATCACCGCGCAGCCAGCCTTGGTGGCGATTTCAGCAGCCTGGATTTTGCTGATCATGCCACCGCTACTGCCGTGGGATGTGGGGCCGGACGCCATGCCGCGGATGCTGCCGTCAATCCGCTCAACAACCGGTACGAGCTTCGCCTCAGGATTGGTTTGGGGGTTCGCGGTATAAAGTCCCTTGATGTCTGAGAGAATGACATAAGCCTGCGCCTTCACGAGCTTAGCGACCAGCGCGCCTAGCCGGTCATTGTCTCCGAACTTTATCTCGTCCGTCGCTGTGGCGTCGTTTTCATTGACCACCACCACGGTATTGCGGCCATGCAGCGCGCCGATGGTGTGGCGGATATTCGCCTTAGGGCTTTCCTCATCGGGAAACAAGCGCGGTAAGATTTTGCGGCCATAGGAGCGGAACTGCTGTTTAATGTCGGCGACAAAACCGTTCTTAAAATCGTTTTTAGTGAGCAGCAGTTGTGCGGCGGCGATGCCGTGCGGTTTGAAGGCTTCATCCCACAACCTCATCAGTTCCTGCTGGCCGACCGCCGCCATGGCTTGTTTTTCCGCCACCGTCATGTCGGTCTTCGGCTTCGTTTCCTGCAGCTTCATGCGGCCGAGCGCGATGGCACCGGAACTGACCAGCGTGACATCCTTGCCGGCTTCACGCAGCGCCACGATATCCGTGGCCAGCGCCTTCATCCAATCCAGTCGTGGTTCGCGTGTAGCCTCGTCGAACACCAGAGCCGTGCCGACCTTGACGACGATGCTATTAGCGTGGGCGAGGGGGTTATAAGAATTTTGGCCATTCTGCTTCATGAGCTGAATCCTACCCCCCAATAGTTAGCGTATGACGAAAATGCTTCATTTTTTCGCCTTGGTTTGAATCCGCGACCATAATTGCTGCAGCACGGTTTCCAGCCC
>CAYOGS010000393.1:0-2014 GCA_964403435.1 uncultured Rhodospirillales bacterium
GTGCCAGGAGCTGCATCCCACACGGTTTCCATCGGATGGCCATTGGTTGACTCGGGGAGAATAAGCTCTGGTTCGGCGTCAGCTGGTTGTGCAAGAGCAGTCGCGGGGATGAGTGCCAGACTTAAAGCACAAAGCCGCTTTAAACGGGAGAATTCGGTATCCATGTGAGAACTCCTGACCCGTGAGCCACAGCAGCCTAGTGCTTGCAGCTTTACCCATGAAGCTTGACTAACATATTTTTAATTGCAAGCTCTGAAATTATAATGGTTTATCAGTAAAGCGGAATAACGCCGGGGCATGGTCCATGACAATCAAAGTAAAGAACGGTCAGATCATTTTCGTTACTGATATCCATGAGAATCCTGCCCTTATTGCAGCTTTGCATACGTTCGACGGCCATGCGGTCAGTGTACAAGTCCGAAGTGACGTTTGCTTGGTGCTGGAAGACCTGGGGCCGCGCTCCGAAGCCTGCCGTGAACCAATTAATATTACGCTGAATATTGACAGCTGCTACGCTCCAATCTCAAACTTATACCCCACCCCGTTTATTCTGGACGATGAAGCCTATGGCAGCGTCGAAGGTTTCTGGCAGTCTCTCAAGCACGCGTCACCAACACGGCGTCGGGAAGTTGCGGCACTTTCAGGCACCACAGCCAAGAAAGCGGCGGGCAACCCCACACTATCAGCAACTTTTGTATATTTAGGCCAGACGGTAAGAACCGGCACCTATGAGCACTGGGAACTCATGCAACGCGCCTGCGAGGCAAAATTTAGCCAGAATGAGAGAGCCCGACGCGCTTTGCTCGCTACCGGTAACCGCCCCCTAACACACATCGTCCGTGGCGACAGCCGCACGATACCAGGCGTTATCATGGCCTCCATCTGGATGCGTATTCGCAGGAAAATCCAGAGCACACAATCGCCATAGAACTGAGGCGGCCACTGCGCCACTTATTTCTGTTGATGCCATTACGCCTCTTATCGGGTAGCAGCCGCTATTCGGGTCCATGCGTCGGCATCAGTGGTGGATCAGTGGAATATACCGGCCTGCAATAGCCAAAGGCAGAGTCCCAGACATGGCCGCTGGTACAATAGTTAGAGTCATTTCCGCTACTATTGGCACGTGGATGAACGATCGAACGCAATATCGCTAGGTATTTCGCATTTTCTGCATCGCGCTCAGCACGTGTTGTCGCGTTAATATTATCCTCGTCAATCAAGGTGCCTTTCAAAGCGTCTATATGGACAGCTTTTGAATCCGCGAGCGTATGTTGACCATGAAATGTCCACATCATCACCGGTGCTTTTGGGTCTTTGGTATTCGTCTCCAAGTCAACACTTACAGCTCGTGTCAGTCCGGCACGACGCGCCAACTGATAGGCCTCCGGCAAATCAATGGGCTTACTTAATAGCGGCGTAAGAATATTTTTAAAATCCGTTAGCGGCAACTCACTAATTTGTGGCGCGAAGGATGCTTCGATAGAAGCCTTCATTATATCCTCAAAACCAGCGCGGCGTGCAGCCTCCATCTGATCAGCAGGCAATGAGACATCAGTATTGGTATAACCAACGCTAATTCGTTTTTGAGTTTTGGGGAAATAAAATTCGTAGAAAACGCTTGTCACAATCGGCGGGTTCACATCGGGGAGATTGATATGAATTCTCGTGAGATAATTTGGCTCGTTGCCCTTGCCAACTATCTGCTTAGCCGTTTCTGCAAGTTCAAAAATCCGTAAGGGCCAATGCTGCGCATCGACTTCAAGTCGAGGAGTCTCTTGATTGGCTGCGTCTAAGATGACGACGGTGCCTACGGCGGCACTGATGGCTACGATGGCTATGGCGACATGTGATAATCGCATGCGGCACTCCTTTAGACTTCTCAATTGGGAGCTAAAGTAAACATGATTTTCTGGACATACAAAGTTTACTTGCCTCGGCGCACTCGGAGCCCACGAGTTAGAACCACCATGGTGCACCCCAGGAGAGTAGACAAGTCTCAATGAGACTTGTCTGT
>CAYOGS010000394.1:0-1030 GCA_964403435.1 uncultured Rhodospirillales bacterium
GACTTGAATTGACTATCGCTTCATGCCAAAAACCAATGATGCAGTGCCGGTTTGGCCTGGATTCGACCTGTTGTGAAAGTCTGTCATGCAAAAAACCGCCCTGATTACCGGCATAACCGGCCAAGACGGTGCCTATTTGGCACAGTTGCTTCTACAAAAGGGCTACCAGGTCATCGGCACCTATCGTCGTAGCTCGACACCAAATTTCTGGCGGCTCGAGGCTCTGGATATCGCCGACAAAATCACGTTGGTTGGCATGGAATTAACCGACCAGTCCAACATACAAGCTGTGGTCGCTGCTACTAAGCCAGATGAGTTCTACAATCTGGCCGCGCAGAGCTTTGTGGCGGCTTCCTTCGAGCAGCCGATCTACACCGGCGATCTCGACGCCCTCTCCGTCACAAGGATTCTCGACATACTGCGCTTCATAAGTCCGCAGACCCGCTTTTATCAGGCCTCAACCTCTGAGATGTTCGGCAAAGTGCAAAGCGTTCCGCAGAACGAGCAGACGCCTTTCTATCCACGCAGTCCCTATGGCGTGGCCAAACTCTATGGCCACTGGATCACGGTCAATTACCGTGAATCTTATAATCTGTTCGCCTGCTCGGGCATTCTATTCAATCACGAATCACCGCTGCGCGGTACGGAGTTTGTCACGCGCAAGATCACCCGCGGCCTGGCGCGCATCCAAGCCGGGCAGGATGAAGTGCTGACGCTTGGCAATTTAGACGCGAAGCGCGATTGGGGTTTTGCGGGCGATTATGTGGAGGGCATGTGGCGCATGCTACAGCAGGAAACGCCGGACGATTTTGTGCTGGCGACCGGCCGTACGACCACCATCCGTGCCTTTGTGGAACTGGCGGCGCAAGCGCTGGGGCTTGAGTTGGTCTGGCAAGGTTCCGGTGTGAATGAAACTGGCGTGGATAAGCGCAGCGGCAAGGTCTGGGTGACTATTAGCCCACAATTCTACCGCCCGGCCGAGGTTGACCTGCTAATTGGTGATCCCACCAAGGCTAAACAAAAGCTAGGC
>CAYOGS010000394.1:1040-2007 GCA_964403435.1 uncultured Rhodospirillales bacterium
CGACCAGGCCTGGGCCAGCGACGTACGGCCGCAAACTTTACTAAAGCTCGCCTCCTGAACCATGCCGCTGCCGTTTGACGCCAAAATCCTCATCACCGGCGCCGGCGGTCTGGCCGGCAAGAATCTGGTCGCGCATATGCAGGAACAGGGGTTTACCCGCCTCATCGGCCTGACATCGGCGGATTGCGATTTGATGGATGCGGCAGCGACTCTTGCCTGCTTTAAGCGACACCGACCGGACTATGTGTTTCATATGGCCGGGCACGTGTTCGGTATCATGGGCAATATGAAGAACCAGGCGGCTGCCTGGTACAACAATACACGCATCAACAGTTTCGTGATTGACGCCGCACAGCAGGTTGGCGTCCGCAAACTGCTGGCCATGGGCACGGTGGCGATGTATCCCGACCCGCTACCGGGAAACCCGCTACGCGAAGACATGATCTGGCAGGGAGCGCCACATCATTCGGAATATGGTTATGCCCAGGCTAAGCGCGGTATGCTAGCGCAGTTAGAGGCCTATCACAGTACCCATGGGCTGAATTACGCTATGGCGCTTAGCACCAACCTTTACGGGCCGCATGACCGCTTCAACACCGCAACCGGCCATGTAATTCCGTCCCTGATCCGCAAATTCTATGAAGCAAAGCGCGACGGCGGCACAGTGACGGTGTGGGGTGACGGCAGCCCGCAGCGCGATTTTCTTTACGTGCCAGATATGGCGCGTGGCCTGCTTCTGATCATGGATAAGGGCGAGGGAGCAGTAAACCTGGCCAGTGGCGTGACCGTACGCATCCGTGACGCTGTGGAAATATTAGCGGAGCTTACTGGCCTTGCCGACCGCGTGGTCTGGGACTCTAGCAAACCGAACGGCCAGGCGCTACGCGCCTATGACATCAGCAAACTGCGCGCGACCGGTATGAGCGACCCCACGCCCCTTGCCACCGGGCTGACGGCAACCTATGAC
>CAYOGS010000395.1:0-1983 GCA_964403435.1 uncultured Rhodospirillales bacterium
CGGTTTCCGTGCCACCGCCAGCACAATCCTCAATAAAAATGGTTTTGCAGCAGACGTCATCGAACGTCAGTTAGCTCATGGTGAACGCAATAAAGTTCGCGCTGAGTACAATCATGCCCAATATCTCCCCGAACGCCGCAAAATGATGCAATGGTGGAGTGATTACGTAGAGGGGTCTCACTTGGATGACGCGACTTGTAACTTTTTTTCGATCTGCTCATATAGACTAAGAGAGCTGTTTTCTACAACCGCCATCAGAAATATTGCCATGCCGTTACTTTTGGCCTCCCAAAGTTCACCAACATTAGATTTTTCTTTGCTGTCGTCGTTAGTGGATATATATCCGCCTTTATGCTCAACGACCAAAATGCGGCAGTCGGTGAGTTCCGCGATGAAGTCAGGGTAGAATTTGCCTTCAGCAAGCTGTAGCCAAAAGCCGCGCCGTTCAAGATTTCTAACCCAGTGCTTGACCTTGCCCGTCATGTCCAGCGCCTTGGCGCATTCAAATTCTTCACCCTTGTTTTTCAGTTCACCGATTGCGGAGTAATAGTGCTTCTGAAATTCAAACGGATGCCCGACATAGTTCCAGTGCGGTGCGTAACCCGTCGTGAGAAAATCGAAAGGATGCTGAAAGCTGGTTTCAACCTTGGCCTGAGGGCTGAACAGCGCCAACTGGTAACGGTCTTTGGCTGCCGTGGCACGGTGCAGAGCGATCTTCCGCGCCAACACTTTCGCTAGCACGAATTTCCAACGCACGATGGTCGTTAAGGCCAGCTTACGCTTCTCAACCAGTGAAGCAACGGCGCGGCGGACAAATTCCAGCAGGACGGGTTGGGTAATATCCTGTTGGCGTACTTTCTTTTCCAGCCATTGGCACAGTTGGCCGATCGTCCAGCCGGTGTCCACAAGGTCAAGGTCGTATTGATCCGCCTTACCGATGGCGCGTTCCGTGATTTTTCCCGCCGTGTTCAGGTCTATTTCCCATTGCACTCCGGTTTCGGTCAGGCGGAATTCGTCTTCGGCAATGTCCACTGGATAATCCGTGAGTGCCCAGCCTCCCAAATCCAGCAAGACTTCTTCTTCGACAAGCTCAAGTTCTCCGTCTAGCTTGAGGCAAAGCTGCGGAACCAGAAATGAAATACCGCGTTGCGCCGGAGCGGCATTGGCCTGCCATACCGCCTTATGCCGCCGGGCTTCGATCTCCAGATTGGCGCGGGCTTCCGTTGATTTCACGGCTGAGGCGAGACGCTTGATAGTCTCTTCAGCAATGCCGCCGGTGATGGTGATGCGGCTGCCTTGCTCTGTTTTTTCGACCTTCACGCTGCTTTGTTCTTCAGGAGAAAGCAGAACGGCGCTCAAATCCTCTGCCAGTTCAAACACTGTAGGCGGCACAGTGTCGGGATAGGTTTGGCCTGTCCCGCCGCCGGACAATCCCAAGTCCGGCACTTTCTCAATGTATTGATCAGCTTCATTGTCTTCAAAACCCATGTCAACCAAACGGTCATGCAACTGTTTGACGGCGTTAGGCCATGAGGCGCGGGACACATGGGCATAGGCGCGGTTGAGGTCTGCTTCCTTGCGTTTCTTGGCGTAGGGCATACGCAACACGCGGCCTAGTATCTGCTCCACGTCTTTCTTGGAATGCACGGTGGCGACGGAGCAAAAGACATATGCAAATGAACAGTCCCAGCCTTCTTTTAAAGCTTCAACGGTGATGACAAAATCAACCTGACAGTCCGGCGCAAACAGATTGATACCGTCAAGTTCCTTCTGGTCGCCGGTGACGACGGCGATTTTCTCACGCGGAATGTGTTCCTGTTCTAGCAGGTGCTTGAGCAACACTTCCTTCGTGATTTCCTTGCCTTTCTCTTCGGCCTGAAACAATACAATGGGTCGGATATAGGCGCTGTCCTTTGCAGCAATATCGTGCAGGCGCTGCCGTTCGCGTATACTGCTCTGCACGGCTTCTTCCCAGCCTTTATG
>CAYOGS010000396.1:0-1977 GCA_964403435.1 uncultured Rhodospirillales bacterium
ATCAACATACATGAATAGAACCTCGGATGCATCTCCATGCATGATCATTTCGACATGCTCAAGCGTCTTGAGATAGCAATCATCGCCGTTCAGGATGGTGACCGTATCGCGGCGGCGCTTGACCCCCTCTTCTTCCGTAAACACGACATCGTGCATAGCGAAGGCGCGGATAATGGTTTGGGTCGTCGCTTCCTGCGGACGAAAGGTGCCGTGTTCGATATTCTTAATGGTTTCTGGCGAGATGTTAGCGGCTTTGGCGAGGTCGGCGCGCGTCCAGTCCAACAGGCCGCGGGCGGCACGCAGTTGAGCAGCGGTCAGCATAGGCGCACCCTCATATTGCTGGTCTTATCAAATATTAGGTCAGATTATACTGCGTTTTGAAGCTCTTGGGACTGTCATTACCCAATTCGGGTATGCGGTCAATGGTGCTTTTTACTTTCTTTCTAGGAATAAGTTAACTGATTTTTATACTGGCGCAAAAATTTCAAAACGACAGAAACTAATTTTGTTATTTTATTTTCTTATTTAGGCAGTTATTGTCTGTTCACGGGCGAAAACTAGGCACAAGAATAATCGAGCCCATATATTGCACTGCAAAATTTTTGCAACAGGGTTGCGACGATGGTGATTATTAGTGGTATCAGCATGACAAACAAGCCGTATAGCTTTGACCCCGTCACCCCTACCCCGACGGCGCATAACGATTCTCTGGCACCGCTAGCCTCACGCCGTATCGGCGCGATGGAAGAAACCTCCCTGGTCGCGCTGCTCGACTATCTGGCCGATACCAAGTTTTCTACTCCGGCACAGGAAACTCAGTCTTTCAATGAACGTTTCGGCATCGCATCGCTGAACGAGCTGCCCTCGGCGCACTTTGACCTAGCCGTGCAATTTCTGGTGGACCAGATGCCGAGCGACAGCCTGCCCGACTTGCAAGTGCGTTAGGTTTTCCTTCATACATCCCAAGAGAATATCGGGTCTTTACGCACCGCCCCCTCCCGAAAGGTCGCTGCTATGCGCTATGAGCAGATTCTCGCCACGGTCATCATCTCCCTGCTCTCGGGCACCATCGGCGCCTATCTGGTCTCTACTGGGCGCGACCCTTTGAAAACCGGGCCGGTGGCACCGCCCACAGCCATAGAGAAAGTTGCCCAAAGCGGTAAATTACGCTGCGGCTACATCCTGAATGAGCCGGGTTTCACCAAATCCGACAGCGGCGCCTTTGGCGGCATCTGGTATCGCGTCACCGAAGCTATCGCGCAGCGTGCCAAACTGGAAACAGTATGGACAACGGCTACGACGCCGGAGACCCTCGTCGCCGATCTGAAAGCCGATAAGTTCGACGCGCTTTGCACCGGCATGACGCCAGACCTAGCTTTGGCCAAGGACGCGACGTTCAGCGCGCCGGCCTATAGCCATGAGAACAAACCGTTAGGCTATGTCGTGCTGGCGAAAGCGGTCGATTTGCGCGACTTCCTCAGCCTCGGCCTCACCGAGCTGCAGCGCGACGGCGCGATGGAAACAATTTTACAGAAGTTCGATAATCCCGCAGCACCGCTGCAACGCGTCAAGTCTGCCCCCTAATACACTTGGAAATGCATATCCCGCACGTTATAGTGCCGCCCTGCCGGCTTGTGCCGCGGGTGTAGTTCAATGGTAGAACGGCAGCTTCCCAAGCTGCATACGCGAGTTCGATTCTCGTCACCCGCTCCAGATTTTATGTTGCGGACGGTTGGCCAGCCGACATGCCAACACTGTCTGCTCGCCCGCTTAGATTTTAGGCGCGCCATGAAAGCTTCAATTTCGATTCCATTTATATTTGCGTGCTTACTCATCGCAACAAATTACTTCGTCGCGGTGCATTTTGAAGATTTTGCTTATGAGGACGTTAGGGAACATGCTCCTTACGGAAATACCAACCTTCGATAGCTTGGCACCGAACGCACTCTAGACCGATAACACAGTGTGAGATGTTCG
>CAYOGS010000397.1:0-488 GCA_964403435.1 uncultured Rhodospirillales bacterium
TCCAGGGATTTCTGACTAAACTTCTTTTAACAGGCTGCTGTATAGTAGGTGATGCAGCAACCAGCCGGCAACAAGTAATGCAAACAGGGATTGTGCTGCATGATGGAAGCGATGAGCAGAAAGTTTCTTGGTATTGGCAGCACAGGTACACCGCGCGAACTCGTGGCGCGGTTCGAGGTACTGCCGCTGCATGAAAATTATTACATGACGCTGACAGAGCTGTGCGATTGGGTAGAAGGCCAGATGAATTCCGGCTTTTATTATCAGGCGCGGGCGGCGATTGCAGTTGATCGAGCGGGGCTGGAAGCTCTGCTGGCGGCGCAGCGGCAAGTCATGGCCGGTCACCGGCGTGCGGAAGATTTTCCCTTAATTGAAGCGACGGAAACCAACTTTGCGGAATTCGCCGTGACCGGCCGCGGTGCCGCCATGTTCAGCCAACCATCTTGAAGAAGCATGATGGCGCGCCGGTGTGGCAGGCCGGGCCGGAT
>CAYOGS010000397.1:498-1971 GCA_964403435.1 uncultured Rhodospirillales bacterium
CCATAACTCCTGGCGCGAACGCGACCAATAGGTCATCGCGCCGGTTGTCATAGTTAGGCGCAAACTCTCTGCATTCATCCAGGCCAGCATCAGTACTTGTGCCGAGAGATGGTCTTGCGCCACGACTGGTACCAATCCTTGGGCATCAAAATTTATAGCTGCGATGAGATCAGCTATCATCGGGTCAGAATAAGGCGGCGCACTCATGCCTGCGCTTGCCGCGGGCTAGTGATGGTGGGGGGGCATTGCCCGGCCAGGCTGGGGGCAATGTGCTTCATCGCCTTAACCAGGCGCTGCACCCAGCTTTCGGAAACCGGCAGATCGCCTTCATAGAGCGCGATGCCAAAACGCTCGCGCGGTGCGAAACGGTTGACGTCCTGCCGCGCCTCAGCCAACAGATGCGACTTGTGGAAGAAGGGCAGCGGCGGCAGTCGGTGTGTTGCGGAAAGCTGCGCGGCGAGCAACCCGATAGCTTCCGGGCATAACTGCAACAAGTGGTCACGGTGGTCGGCGGGCAGTTGCAGTCGTTCTTTTGCCTCTTTGCAGACGGCATCGATCACTGTGGCTGTGTCGAAGGCGGTGGCGATGGCATAGACGCGGCCTTCGCAATGGATGGATTTATCTCCATGATTAAACCCCCCGATCGTCAAAAGGTCTGCCATCTGCTGTGGCACACGGGTAGAGCAACTGGTTTGCGCCAGGAACAGGGTCGCCTCGGCGTCCAATCGAGCCTGGGTATGATAAATACTGTAGAGGATGGCCAGCGGTTCGGGTATGGCTTGACCAAGCGATTCAAACTGGCCGGCCAGACTGGGGTCATTGTCGCGGTGATTGCGGCAAAAATGCTGGATTACGGCGGCCGTCAGCGGCAGGCCCGCGGCGGCGGCGATGAAATCTTCCTGGCTGAAACCGCAGATGGCCTGCACCGTTTCCCAGTCATTTTCCATAGCGAGATCAAAACGGGCATCCACCGCCAGCTGTAGAATTTGGCGGGGCGCGTTATAATGCTGCAGATTGAGCTGGCGGTGCGTAAATTTATGCACAAGCGCCAACAACCAGTCTTGCTGCCGACGGGGCGCAAAGACGCTGATATTACTCAGGTTATGGCTGGCGAAGCTCTGCACGTTTCGTTGCCGCAAAAAGTTGCTCAAATTGTCCACAGAATCTTAATGAAGTCGCGGCGAACGGTTAATGAAATTATGAATCTTCCTTAATCTTTGCGAATTCTTGTGGCAATTGACGCACACATCGGCGCGGCAGCGTAATGAGTTTGTGGATGCAAGTTAGACGATAAAGAACTGATTATGCGCCGTAATTTAATCATCTCTTAAAGCAATTTCGTTAACAAAAAAAATCAAAAAGTGATGATCCTTTGTTCACTGGGTTATTAAGGATTGGGACGTGGAAATTCCAGGTATTCTGCGTATTACTGAAACGCCGGGCGCGCAAGCACCACTGGTTATTGACGTGCCG
>CAYOGS010000398.1:0-1946 GCA_964403435.1 uncultured Rhodospirillales bacterium
CATCAAGAACCCGGTGGTGGACGCGCTCGTAGAGGGCCTCATCGCCGTACAAACCCGCGAAGATCTCATCGCTCACAGCCGCGCGCTGGATCGTGTACTGCAATGGAACCGCTATGTCGTACCGCAATGGCACATCAACACCTGGCGCCTGGCTTATTGGGACAAATTTGGGCAACCCAAAATCGCCCCAAAATACGGACTAGGCTATGTTGATCAATGGTGGAGCGATCCCGCCAAAGACAAAGCCTTGCCGCAAAAGCAGTAGGTCATTGACCGTGAAGGCGCTGCTATGCCTGAGTCAGTTCTACCTATATTCGTTGACCTGACGCTGCAAAACCCGGCTGATAAATCGCGCCTTGATGCAGCGATCAACGCATTGCAGAGAGATTTCGCTCCCTGTTGTAGTATCTCGCTAGCAGCGGATGCACAGACAGTTTCGCTTCATAGCCTTAGTGATGATTACCTTGATGTTTTCGTTGGTGTAATACGCGATGAATTCTCAATCCCCATCAACGTCAGTGCACCACAAATCGTCTACCGCGAAACCATCACCCGCCGTGCCTTCATTACTTATCGGCACAAACAAGGCACGGCGCCCGCATTTGCAGAACTCAACATATTGTTTGACCCGCTGAAGCTCGGCGCCGGCGCGCTCTTCAAGGACATGACTGCACGAGGCATCTTGCCTCCGGCCTATGTGACAGCTATTGCCGAAGGGTTGGCTGCCGCCAAGGAGTGTGGGCATTTTTCTGGTTACCCTTGCGTAGATTTCATGGCTACATTGGCATACGGTGCCTACAGCGCGGATGCTTCGGCAGAGTTGTTCACAGCCGCCGCGCGCGTGGCTTTCCGCCAAGGCATGTGCCAAGCACAGCCGGTTCTCCTGGAACCCATCATGAAATGCGAAGTGATGACGCCGGAAGATTTTCTGGGTGACGTGATAGGCGATTTGAACAGCCGGCGTGGCATGATGCAATCCATGGACGTCAAGAACGACAAACGTTGCGTTGTGGCTTCCGTGCCCTTGGCAACAATGTTCGGCTATGACGTTACGCTGCGTTTGATAACCCGAGGTCGTGCCAACTATATCATGGAGTATTCACATTATGACCGTGCGCCGGCATCAGGTGCGCCAACGCAACCGGATGATCGATTCCCTTCCGCTATCGGGATGCGCCAAACGCCATATAAATTTATCAATCTGGATGGTAATTCTCGTAATGGCCGCTAAGGCTTTTTTGCAGGGGCGTCGCAGTGTCACTGCGGCCTGGAGCCGATGAAATGGCGCTGGTGTCCGATCGTGACGCCAGACGCCCCGCCATCTGTCTTCCAACAACCTTAATGGACAGAAAAGTAGAACATAGTTAAATCAGCAGTACAGTGTTTGCGGTGGGGGCTTCTGATTATTCCTATGTGCAGCAAGGATCGCCCTATCGGGCCTTGGTGTAGAATTGATGGCAGTATTTACTAAAAAATCGTTCGGTGAATCACTTGGTCTGCCAACCAGTCGTGTGGGCAGCACTATATAATCATGCGTATTATCGAATGCGGCAAATGGTCTGAGGTTTACCTCACGCAGTTGTGTAGCAGCAGGTAGCGTCGGTACCCATAAAACGTCCAGGCTAACGAGTTTGGCAACATTGCTTTGTGCCTGAATTGCGTTGTCGCGGTAACCATTGCTTGCTGAAGCTGAGGCTAGAAAGAGCGATAGGTCTTTGCCATCCTGTGCGGTAGCAGCCAAGAAAGCGGAGCCAATGAACATCGGGCCGATAGCACCATATTTTGAGCTGGACTTGTTGTCGCGAGCTTGATCTTGACGGTGGTCAGCAATGATCCCAATCCCGTTTTCAAAATCTTTCATGCGCTGATGTGCAGCGTTGATGTCCGCTGTCTGATTGTTTTTTGTTCCAATTTCATCAGCTTTGGTAGAGTGTGTTATATTTCCA
>CAYOGS010000399.1:0-488 GCA_964403435.1 uncultured Rhodospirillales bacterium
AGCCGATGCCCATCGCAAACAAATAGGTGCCGATGATGGTAGAGAATTGCGTGACGGAATCGCCCAGCAGATAGCTGGCCAGCGTGCCGGCCACCAGTTCATAGACCAGGCCGCAGGTCGCGATTACGAAGACAGACAGTAACAGTAGGACACTAAAAGCCTGCTCCTGCCGCGGCTCGGATTTAGCCATGGATTGCGGCAGCGATGATCATGGCCAAGGCGATGGTGAAAGCGCCGAGCAGGATAGCCAGCGCCTGATTCTGCTTTTCGATGATTTCCTTCCACACGCTGTAGCGCGGCGTCAGCAGTTCAACGAGCAGGAAGGTGCCTATAAGCACCACGATACCGATGCCAGAAAAGACCACGGAATTGAGAATGACGGTGGGGGTGACGAGGTCCATGTAATACTCCTGCGGTTATTTGTGATAGTTGGTCTGGCCGGGAAGGCGCGGTCCATGCTGCTGCTGGCTGAACATACTGCTAACGAC
>CAYOGS010000399.1:498-1940 GCA_964403435.1 uncultured Rhodospirillales bacterium
GACGGCCATCCACATGCTGGCGTTGTCGAACAGTGCCAGCACCAGGACGTAATAGACGGTCATGAAGCGATGCATGGCATGTCCTCAGGTGAAATGGTCTTCATTCGAGTTGCGCCGGTTACTGGCGGCTCGCATCACTTGCGACAATATGCCGGCCAGACGGGCGCGTGGGTCATCGGAGTTGTTGTTGTCGCCGTAGTCGGGCATGGCTTCCATAGCGCTTTCTTCCCACCGATCCCGCTCAAAAGCCGATTGCCGCAACAACTGCAGCAGTGGCAAAATGCTGATGATAATGAGCGCCACCAAGAAGTTCGACCAGACTGGCACGTCGCGGCGAATCGCGATGCTATATGGAAGACTTCTCGTGTCGCTTCCCGGATAAATCAGATTAAAATTTGGGTCACTGACGCGTATCAGCGCATCGGTGTTTGGCGTCACAACAAGATCATATTGGCCGCCGGGCAGGCTGGAGATGACGGCATTCTGGCTTTGTCCGCCTTCCGACCACGCACCGTCACTATCATAGCCGGCATAATATTCCACCGTCTCAATGAGACTGTATCGTTCACCGGTGGTTTTATTGATGAGTTCTACCTCCAGCTCAAACCATTGGTTTTTCACTGGCGACATTACTTCTATTTCCAAATTTTCCTGACCGCCCGGCACCTCAAGGGTGCCTAGCACCTGTGGCACACTGATTTGCGCGGATGTGAGGGCGTAGCTCTTGCTCAGCAGCACGGCGTTGCGGCTGCCGGCTACCATAGCGCATTGCGCCAGGAGCAACACCAAGAGGAAGGCGGCGAAGCGGCGGAGATTGCGCGACAGTGTAGCGCCAAACGGGTTGGGCTGGTTTGGCGCGATGCCACTGGGCTTCGGCCAGTCGCCTTGGATGCCGAAAGCGTCGCGCACCACAGCGCTATCAATATAAACGCCTTCCGACCAGGTGAGTTCCTGGGCGTTCTGCTCGGAAGACAACATATAGGGCGGCGCCACATAGTCGCGGATATGGCAGCGCTCACCTACCCGCACGCGCCAGTAGAACTCGCCCATCACATACAGCACCTTAGCGTTGGTGGTGCCGAACAGGCGGTAATTGCGGCCTGCATGCCGTACGAAGGCAACCCAGATATCCAGCGACTGGCGCAGCATGGCAACGAAGCTCCAATGCCCCTGATTCTCCACCAGGAAGCGGAAGCCCTGCCACGGGTTGAACAGCAGATACTCGCGCCAAGTATATACTTCTGTTGCGTCGCTGCGGACCATAAAGCCGATGACTTCCCACGCGTGCCCCTGCAGCGTACCGCGGCTGCCCAGGGGCAAGGGGATTTCCCGCGCTCGGCTGTCAGCTTCGGCGATGATGCGCAGCTGGTCGTTGGCTATATCGATGACCGAACTGCAATGCTGGCAGACAGCTGTGGTGGACAGGCCAGCGGCGCGTATGC
>CAYOGS010000400.1:0-1913 GCA_964403435.1 uncultured Rhodospirillales bacterium
TGGACGGCGCCATTGCGGTCTACGACAGCGTGGCGGGCGTGGAGCCGCAGTCCGAAACCGTGTGGCGCCAGGCCAACAAATACGGCGTGCCGCGCATCTGCTTCGTCAACAAGATGGATCGCACTGGCGCGAACTTCTTCCGCACCGTGGACATGATCAAATCTCGTCTGGGTGCCGTGCCGCTGGTGATTCAACTGCCCATCGGCACCGAAGCCGAACACAAGGGTATCGTTGACCTCGTCAAGATGAAGGCGCTGATCTGGGAAGACGAGTCGCTCGGCGCGAAGTTCAATGAAGTCGAGATTCCGACGCAAATGGTCGAGCAGGCCAATGAATACCGCAAAATGATGATCGAAACCGCCGTCGATATGGATGACACGGCGATGGAGCAGTATCTCAACGGCACGGAGCCGGACGTCACTACGCTTAAGATGTGTATTCGCAAGGGTACGCTGGCGCGCAAATTCTTCCCCGTGCTGTGCGGATCGGCATTCAAGAACAAGGGCGTGCAGCCGATGCTGGACGCGGTCGTGGATTTCCTGCCGTCGCCGCTCGATGTCGGTAGCGTCAAGTGCTACAAGGTCGGTGGTACGGAACAGACCGAGGAGCGCGCACCGAAGGATGATGCGCCATTCTCCGGCTTGGCGTTCAAGATCATGAACGATCCGTTCGTCGGTTCCTTGACTTTCGTGCGCATCTATTCCGGCAGCCTGAGTTCAGGCAGCTATGTGCAGAACACGGTCAAGGATGACCGCGAACGTATCGGCCGCATCCTGCTGATGCATGCCAACAACCGCGAAGAAATCAAGGAAGCACATGCTGGCGACATTGTCGCGCTCGCCTCTTTGAAAAACACCAAGACCGGCGACACGCTGGCGGATGCCGCCAAGCCGGTCGTACTCGAACGCATGGTGTTCCCGACACCGGTTATCGGTATGGCCGTGGAGCCGAAGACCAAAGCCGACCAAGAAAAGATGGGCATAGCGTTGCAGCGGCTGGCGGATGAAGACCCGTCCTTCCGCGTCTCCGTGGATCATGAAACCGGCCAGACCATCATCATGGGCATGGGCGAACTGCACCTCGACATCATCATTGACCGCATGCGCCGCGAATTCAAAGTGGAAGCCAATGTCGGTGCGCCGCAGGTGGCTTACCGCGAAACCATCACGCGCAAGGCGACGATTGACTATACGCACAAGAAGCAGTCCGGCGGTTCAGGTCAGTTTGCGAAAATTAGCCTGACTTTCGAGCCGCAGGAACCAGGTGCTGGTTATGCTTTCGAAAGCAAGGTTGTCGGTGGTTCTGTGCCGAAGGAATTCATTCCTGGCGTAGAGAAGGGGCTTGAAGAAGCCAAGGAGACTGGGGTCTTCGCGGGGTTCCCGTGCATTGACTTTAAGGTAACACTGACGGATGGCGGCTATCACGACGTGGACTCGTCGGTGCTGGCGTTTGAAATCGCAGCGCGAGCGGCGTTCCGTGAAGGCGTTCCGAAGGCGGGTCCAACGCTGCTGGAGCCGATCATGAAAGTTGAGGTTGTGACACCTGAGGATTTCCTTGGTGATGTCATTGGCGACCTTAATAGTCGTCGGGGCCAGGTGCAGGGTATGGATCAGCGTGATGATGGATCGCGTGTGGTAACGGCTGTCGTGCCGTTGGCGAATATGTTCGGCTACGTCAGCAAGCTGCGCTCCATGACGCAGGGGCGTGCCACGCCGAATATGGAGTTTGACCATTACGAACCCGTGCCCAATGCGGTCGCACAAGAAGTTAAGTTGAAACTGGCCGGCTAAGCGCCGGATTAAAGTATGAAATAGCCTAACGTTTAACCGAGGAGACGGAGTAGAAAATGGCGAAGGAAAAATTCAACCGTACCAAGCCGCACTGCAATATCGGCACGATTGGCCACGTTGACC
>CAYOGS010000401.1:0-1908 GCA_964403435.1 uncultured Rhodospirillales bacterium
GCTGAGATGGGCCAGGGACAGTGCCTCAGGCTCCAGACGCCGAGGCATATGCTGCTGGGGCGCTAGCCACGCGCCGCTGAGTGCGGGCGGCA
Source organism: uncultured Rhodospirillales bacterium (assembly GCA_964403435.1). GTDB lineage: Bacteria > Pseudomonadota > Alphaproteobacteria > UBA9219 > RFNS01 > JAGOHT01. Next base: position 93 of record CAYOGS010000401.1, read on the forward strand.
AATAATCCTGGATGATGGTGTCCTCGGTTTCCACCTTCTTACCGAGTTCCGGGGACTCTTTGCAGGAACTGTCAATATCCTGCAGCAATGTCACCCGCGGCACGCCGATGCTGGCCCCACACGCCGCCAGCACGGCCAGAGCCTTAATATCCAGATAGGGCAGGGCGGTGTTGAGCTTGCTGTCCGGCACCGTGTTGCGGAGCAGGAAGCGGCCATGACAAAACGGCTTGCCGCCTGGCAGCCCGAACAGCGGCAGCGGTTTCTGCACCAGATAATGCGTGCGCTCTTTCTCCTGCTGCATCTGCACGAGTGAGCTATAAGCCGCGACGCAGACAGGGTTTTGCTCCAGCGCCGCCACCAGTGTCCGCACATGGCCGGCAAACAAGTGCTCGCGCGGCTGCAGCACCAGCACATAGGCGCCGGCCGACAAATTGAGCAGATAATCATACAGCACCTTGCCGAACGGCAAATTGCGTTTCACCGGGCTGCCGTTCAGCTTGTGCCGGAATGGCGTCGGTACGATGCGGCAGGCCGGCAGAATTTCGCTCACCAGCTTATGGACGCGGCCGCCGAATTTCTCCATCACGTCCGGCTCCACCAGCAGCACCGGCTGGATGGCTGGATAATCCTGAGTGGCTATGCTCTGCAGCATAGTTTGCAGTGCGTCCTTATCGAATTGCGGCAGTGGCAGAAGTGCCTGCACCGGCGCGCCGGCCACCGGCGTCAAAGTTTGCAGCGTCTGCCGACGTTCGGGCAGGCGCGTATAGAGCTCGGCTAGACTGCGGTCGAGCGTGAATTTTTCCTTGAAGATGGCCTGCGCCGCGCGCGCTTTCTCCAGCGCCTGCTGCGGCTTCTCCCGCACCCAACGCACATGGTCGCGCACTTGCTGCGCCGTTTCGTCGGCGGGCAGGGTGCAGTCAACATAAAGCAGCGTGTCGCCGAAATGCCGCTGCGCGAACGGGTTGTCGTCACACACAATGACGGCGCCGGCCGCGATACTTTCGAATAGCCGGCTGGACATCAATTCCGATTCTTTATGTGCGGCAGAGGACAGCACCAGGCTGATGCCAGCGCGGGCGATTTCACGCACCATCGAGACGCCATCGAACGGAATTTGTCCCTGATAGCTTTTATAACCGTCCCAGACTTTTACGCCCATCAACTTCTCCGGGCCGTAAATCCGCAATTCTCCGGTCTTGTCCAGTAAATCCAGTAATTCCTGATGTCGTGAGGCCTTTTTGCCAAGCCGCTCCCAGTTGATACCGGCATAGAACACTTTCTTGTCGCCGAGCGTCGGAGCTACGATCGGCTCGGCTAAAGAGTGGAACATAGTGAATTGAATGTCATCCCGCGTTGGGTCATGCGCCAGCAAGCGGCGCACATGGTCGTCCGCTGCCGCGGCGCCGCAGCTCAGGAAATCATCGTGCGAGAGGATGTTGTCCGTCAGGCGGCGGTACGCGCCTTCTAAATAGTCGTGATAGAATTGCAGTGGGTTCCACAGCGCGACGAAGGAAAATATATCGTAAGCTTTCGGCGTCTCGAAATGCAGATGGATGACAAAATCTAAATCCTTCTGCGTCATGCGGACATTCGGCGAGTCCAGCAATCGCCCGTCCGGCGTTACCTCGTAACAGGTGAGCCCGAGTTTGGTTGCCGCGACCTTTAGCCGGGCGATGACCTCATCCTCCGCTACCTTGATGCCCGGCCATAATTTCACCACGCCGAATTTGCCAATTAGACCCGATGGTAAAGTAAAAGACGGCGCAGTCATTGGCGATGGTTCCATAACGGCGGGTGATGGGGGTTAGTCTTTGCG
>CAYOGS010000402.1:0-1908 GCA_964403435.1 uncultured Rhodospirillales bacterium
CGGCCGGTGCGGCACCGGCGGCCAGCACGCCGGCCAGGCCGGATTGACGGATGATTTACCCTTGTTGGCGACTAGGATATTCTCTGCTTTCTCAATATAATCCCGGAACCCATCCCACTGTTCATCAGACACGGTATTGGCGTAGCCTTCGCCGCGAACCGCCCAGGCATGCCCCTTCAATCCTCGCGCATAAACGATCGGTGCAGTCGGCGACTCAGGGTCAACCTTCATCCAGGTTTCGGCTTTTTTCGTATAAGCATTCCAATAGGCGCTGCTGTTGTCCTGGGCTTCCGACGCCAGAAAATTTTCTCGTAAGGTATTGTCGAACCAAGCAATCGGCGGATCGCCAGTCAGCGTATCCATGCTGCCTTTGAGTGCAATGATTTCTAATTCCTTGAGTTTTACAAAGTTATTTAGACGCAACGCCTCAAGCAGGGCTGTCAGATATTTTTTCCTTTCATCATCAGAAACAGATGCTGAGTTCCCTGCCGCAGGTGTTTCGTTTTTTAAGACTTGTGGCTGGGCGGCAAAACCTGCCGGTGCCAGAAGCAGCAGGCTGAAAGCCAGAATGAACTGGCTAATTTTCCTGATATTGCGTGTCATTGTGCTCAATCCTTATGAAAGAGCGTTGCCACTACAGCAGTTAATTTTGACTGGCCAGTTCCTGCCGCTTGCTGCGCGCTCGCATCAGCACGTCCTCCATGCCGTCAAGTTCAAGCAAGGTCAGGTTGGCGTGCTGCCAGTTTTGTTGCCGCAAGGACTGCATGAGACGCATGATACCCTCTTCCAGAGCTAGGCTAGCACGCTGCGCCACATGGTCAATCTCACGCGCCGTTGCTGCCTGGTCGCACGCCAAGCGCATTTCCTGCACCAGAGGAATCGTCGCCTGATTTTCTTCGAATTCTAGATTATGTAGCCCCAGCCAGTAGCGTCCGCGCTGCACCGGATCACGCAAAGTCTCGTAAGCTTCGGCCAAGGTTTGAGAATGTTTGGCGGCATAGTTCCGTTCGGCCATACTGTGAATAGCGAAGCGTTCCTGGTCGAACGTCTTGCGCATCGCCGCATATTGCCGGTCGAGCGTCGTCTGATCAATGTCAATCCGTCGCTCCAAACCCAGGCGGGCAAAATGATCCAGTGCCCGCACCGGCTGAATGGCGCCGCAATGATTGCAAAACAGCGCCCGTGTTGACAGTTGCTTTTGACACGCCCAGCAAACAATATCGGTCTGCATCAAATCTTTGGCTTCAATCATGCCGATGATGTTGTTGTTCATACCGACCCTGCCGTCGCTATCCGAAGTGTAACTGCCCGCACCCTAGCGCAACTATGCTGCTTGTGTGCAGATTTTTTCGTAAACAGCTAGCCAGGTTTCGGCCATTTGCGCCAACGCTCCGGGTGGCGTGTCCCAGCCGGAAGATATCCTGACTGCTGCTTCCGCCATTGGTTGGTCATAGCCCATGGCTTGCAACACATGGGACGGTCCCACTTTGCCGCTGGAGCAAGCCGCACCACTACTCACGGCTATGCCGGCAAGATCAAACGCCATAAGTTGCGTGCTGTTTTTCGCTCCAGGCATAATGATGCAACTAGTGTTGGCAACACGTGGCGCCCCCTGCCCGGGCACGATCGCCGCCGGTACAGCCTGCATAATTTGTGCTTCCATAACGTCACGCCAATGCGCCAGTTCGGGCTGACGAGCCAAATCATCTGCCTCAGTCGTGGCTGCGGCACCGAAGCCGATACAGCCCAACAGGTTTTCCGTGCCGGCACGGCGTCGTTTTTCCTGCCCGCCACCATGAAGCAGCGGCCGCAACGGAATTTTGTCGGCGACTATAAGCGCCCCTGCTCCTGCCGGCCCGCCCAGCTTGTGAGCAGAAAGCGCGAGCAAATCGGTGCCCAGTGTCCTAA
>CAYOGS010000403.1:0-1907 GCA_964403435.1 uncultured Rhodospirillales bacterium
GGTCAGTGCCGGCGTCAAGGAACTACTGGTCATCTCGCAGGACACCAGCGCCTATGGCTTGGACCTCAAGTACACCCCCAGCCGCTGGCGCGATACAGACTATCAAACCCGCTTTTTGGATTTGGCACACGCGCTTGGCACACTTGGCGTCTGGGTACGCCTACATTATGTCTATCCCTACCCGCATGTGGATGAAGTTCTGCCCTTGATGGCGACAGGAAAAATCCTGCCCTATCTCGACATCCCCTTCCAACACGCCAGCCCAAATGTGCTGAAGGCCATGAAGCGCCCGGCCCATCAGGATAAAGTTCTGGAACGACTTGCCCGCTGGCGAACGATTTGCCCTGACCTCGCCGTTCGCTCCACTTTCATTGTCGGGTTTCCGGGCGAGACGGAGGAGGATTTTCAATTTCTGCTGGATTGGTTACAGCAAGCGCAGCTCGATAAAGTAGGTTGTTTCAAGTACGAACCCGTTTCCGGGGCTCCGGCTAACGCATTGGCCAACCCCGTGCCGGAGGACGTGAAAGAAGAACGCTGGCACCGCTTCATGCAGGCGCAACAACCCATTAGCGCCGGCAAATTGCAGCGCAAAATCGGCCAGTCCGTGCCGGTCATCATTGACCGGATCGAAGAAAAATGGGCGGTCGGCCGTAGCCCGGCAGACGCGCCTGAGATTGACGGCAATGTCTATGTCAAACTTGGCAAGAACCCGCCAGAGATCGGCGCTCTCGTCCAGACCGTCATTACCAAAGCGGACGCTTATGATTTATGGGGCAAACCGCTATGAGCAAATCCGAAGGCACCGGCATTAACCGCAATATTCATGGGCTGCGAGGTCTGGCGGCTTTGATGGTGTTTCTCTTTCATGTCTATGACATGAACGCCACGGCTGGTGTGCTGCAGGAACCGCCGCTGTTCGGCCAGATCATCCTTGAGATGTTGTCTGGCGGCGTCGAACTGTTTTTCATGATCAGCGGCTATCTAATTACCGGTAGTCTAATTCGCCACGGCAATATTCGTAACTTCCTAACTGACCGCGCCATCCGGATCTATCCCGTATTCCTGGCACTGCATGTGCCCTTGTTCATTGCAGGCCCTTATCTGGGTTATAAATGGATGGTCGGCATCAGCCTAGCGGATTGGGTGCAAGCCTTCATGGCCAATGCGCTCTTTTTACCAGGCATTCTCGATCTGCCGTTGCTGCAGCTCAACGCCTGGTCCCTGTCTTTTGAAGCCGCGTTCTACCTTCTGAGCGCGTTCATTTATTTTCTTTGCGCACGCCAATCGAGCCCCCTGCGCCTAGCCATTGCCGCTGGCCTTGTAGCTGGAAGTATCCTGCTCTACCCCGCAGCCATCTTCTTTCTCGTGGGCGCGCTTGTCTTCCGCCTTTTGCACGGTCAGCCGCCACGTCTTTTCCAGTTCTCCGGCATTCTCGTATTGCTGGCGTTGTTGAGCCTTTTGCTCCTGCATGGTTTTGTAGCGGCCACTGATACCGGCGGCCGTGGTGCAGTGGGCGGCCCGACTATCCGTCACCTCTATCTCCTGGCTGCCTTACCGGGCTTCGTTTTCTTCTACGCCTTAACCAAGGGACAAAGCATATGCGATCGGGTGTTGCAAACGCGCGTCGCGCAATATCTCGGAGATATCAGCTATAGCTTCTACCTAATCCATCCTGTGGTGATGTTCCCACTCCGGCTCATCATCACAAAAATCCTGATCGGCAAACTTGGCTTGCCAGTCTGGTTATGCGTCACATTCTTCGGTGTTGCCGGCTTGATCGGCACATTGATCGCCGCCACCATCAGCTATCGCCTGCTGGAAAAACGCCTGGCGAAGTGGCTCAAGCAAAAACTGCATCGCCTGCCGCCGCAGGCTTTACCAGCGACATAATGGCCAACGCGCTATCC
>CAYOGS010000404.1:0-1904 GCA_964403435.1 uncultured Rhodospirillales bacterium
GAGGCCGCTACGCACCCGCAGGCGGCCCTGGCGGGGCGCCTGGCGTCGTTGCTCCGCGTTGCAGGGAGCGACCATGCGGCCTCGTCTCGCCTCTCTACCCACTCCGCCAGAACCCCCTGCAGGCGCGTTCAACTGAGGTTTCTAGGATGATTGGCTAACTCTCAAAAGCGGTTGTGGTGCTAAAAGCTCCGCCAGACGTCACAAAACATTGATGCGCTTAAGGATGCCTTAATCCTGCTCGCAGATACTGGTTCCCGCCACCTTGCTTCGGGAGTCAGTCATGAAAAATACCCAGTCCTTTTGTTTGCTTGCCACCCTGTTGTTGTCCACCCTTGGCGCGCCGGCGCTGGCGACGACAGCAGCCGACATTCAGGCCGCTCTGGCCACCGAAGCGCGGCAGAAGGACCCTGGGTTCAGGGCTTTTTCCGCCGAGCGCGGTCAGACATTCTTCATCGCCACGCATGGCAACGACTGGAGCTGCGCTACCTGCCACACGCGCAATCCGGCACAGGCCGGCGCCCATGACAAGACGAAGAAGCCGATCGATCCGCTGGCGCCTTCGGCCAACCCGAGCCGCTTCACCGATGCCGCCAAGGTCGATAAGTGGTTCCGCCGCAATTGCAAGGATGTACTGGCCCGCGAATGCACGGCGGAAGAAAAAGGCGATCTGCTGGCTTATCTGCTTACCGTTAAACCCTGATCGGAAGACCCATCCATGAAAACCCAATATTTACTGCCGCTTGGCGCACTGCTGCTGGCTTCCACGGCCTTTGCCGGCGAACACCGCTATACGCTTTCACCCGCCTATGTCGCCGAATGCGGCAGTTGCCACGTGGCTTACCCACCAGCGCTGCTGAGCGCGCCGGCATGGGCGGCGACGATGCAGGGACTCGGCAAGCATTTCGGCAGCGATGCCAGCCTCGATGCAAAAAACCAGCGCGAAATTGGCGACTGGCTGCAGGCACAGGCGAGCACCCGTGATAAACACGCGGTCAGCGGCAAGACGCCGCGTCTGACCGAAAGCACGTGGTTCCGCAAGGAACACCGGGGCCTGAGCCTGCCGCCAAAAACCACTTCGCTGGCCCAGTGCAACGCGTGCCATACGCGCGCCGAACAGGGTGATTTTGGTGAAGGGTCGCTCAAATCGAATCGTCGTTAAGGAGATGATCATGAAAGACATTGAAAACCCTAAAGACCGGATTCTGGTCTGGGATTTGCCGGTACGTTTTTTCCACTGGTCGCTGGCGCTCTCGTTCGCCGTGGCTTACCTGTCAAGCGAGTCGGAACGCTGGCAGCTGGTGCATATCACCAGTGGCTATGTGCTGGCTGCGCTGATCGTTTTTCGCGTGATCTGGGGTTTTGTCGGCAGCCGCTACGCGCGCTTCTCGGAGTTCGTGCGCGGCCCCGGCACGATCAGGGACTATCTGCTTGGCCTGCTGCGCTTGCGCCCGCCGCACTACACCGGCCACAATCCGGCAGGAGCGCTGGCCGTTCTGGCACTGCTGGCGTTGGGGCTGCTCACCGCAGCGTCGGGCTGGGCGAACCTCAATGAAATCGGTGGCAAGTTACTGGAAGAGCTGCACGAGGGCGCCGCCGCTATCATGCTGGCAGTTGTTGGCATTCACGTGGCGGCGGTGTTGTTGACCAGCCTGCTGCACCGCGAGAATCTGGTCGCTGCGATGATCAGCGGTTACAAGCGGGGCCGCGCCGAACTGGGCATTTCTCGCCCCTACTTGAGTGTGGCGCTGGCTGTGCTGGCACTGATTGCAGGTACGGTTATTCTTGCATTACGTTAATCGAGGCAGGAGAGGGGTAGCGTGCGCATTCTGATAGTCGAGGACGACCGGCTGCTTGGTGAGGGCATCCAAATGGGCTTGCAGCAGGCCGGCTGGCAGGCGGACCGG
>CAYOGS010000405.1:0-1904 GCA_964403435.1 uncultured Rhodospirillales bacterium
GGTCGTCCACTACATGGGCTGGCTGCCGCATGTCGTGGTGAAGTTCCTAGGGCGCCGTCGTATCGCCAAATTCCTGAAATATTTTCCCGAATCGATTGATACCATGTGCCGCGGCCTGCGCTCTGGTCTGCCGATCACGGAATCAATGGCTGCTGTGGCGCGAGAAATGCCAGATCCTGTGGGGTTAGAGTTCAATCGCATCACGGATGCGGTACGGCTCGGCCAGTCGTTAGAGCAGGCGATGTGGGAGGTCGCGCGCCGCATTGATACGCCGGAATACCGCTTTATGATTATTGCTATGGCCATCCAGCGGGAGACCGGGGGCAATCTGGCGGAAACGCTGGGTAACCTGGCCGATCTATTACGTAAGCGTCGCCAGCTGCGTCTGAAAATTCGGGCGCTCTCCTCGGAAGCGCGGGCAAGCGCGATGATCATTGGCTCACTGCCGTTCCTAATGTTTCTTATCCTGTTCCTCATCAACCGCGAATATATCATGCAGATGATCATCACGCCGCAAGGGCGTAAAATGCTTTATATTGCGGCGGGACTCATGATTTTTGGGCATGGCATCATGTCCAAGATGATTAGGTTCGAGATATGAATTTCCTGCGCGACGGAAGCAACACACTCTGGCTCTATGGCGTGGTTGGCGCCGTGGTGGTGTGGATCATCTGGAAAGTGTTGCTTGATACCAATCCGCTGGAGGCGCGTCTGCGCGCCGTCAGCGAGCGGCGCAAGGAGCTGGTCAAAGAGGTGCAAAAGCGCCCCAGCCGTCGTGCCAAAGACAAGACCAAGCAGAACAACCTCGTCAAGCGTCTTGCCACCCTGCTCAAATTGCAAAAACCCGGCAGCGGCATGAGCGAGTTGAAGCTCAAACTGTATCGTGCCGGTTATCGCGGCAAGGATGCCGTCTCAGCCTATATCATCAGCAAACTGGCACTCAGTGGCGGTTTGACGCTATTTTTTGGGTTCTTATCGCTGGCAGGCGGTAACTACAAGAACAAGCCGGGCCAGACGGTGCTATTCGTCATTGCACTGGCTTTGTTCGGCTGGCTGCTGCCCGCCATCCTGGTGAAGAATAAGGCACAGAAGCGGCAGCAGGAACTGCGTAAGGCCATGCCGGACGCTTTGGATCTCATGGTTATCTGTGCCGAGGCGGGATTGAGCCTGGATGCTAGTCTGGATCGTGTGAGCCGTGAAATCGGGCAAACCTACCCGATATTGGGCGAGGAATTCACCCTGACCTCCGTAGAACTTGGCCTGCTGCCGGAACGCAGCAAGGCTCTGCAGAATCTGGCAGAGCGTGTGGAGTTGCAATCCGTTCTCTCGCTCGTCAACACGCTCATCCAGACCGAACGCTATGGCACGCCTCTAGCGCAGGCGCTACGCGTGCTGGCCAGTGAAATGCGTGATGAGCGCATGATGAAGGCGGAGGAAAAGGCGGCACGCTTGCCCGCCACCATGACAGTGCCAATGATCTTGTTTATTTTGCCCACGCTTTTCATCATCATCATTGGCCCGGCGGCCATCAAGGTCATCGCCACAATGTCGTATAAATAGCGCCGTGTTGTTTGTTGCCCGCTCGTTCTGGCATCGTTTACTGCTGCTGGCAGCGTTAGGTGGTTTGCTTGCCTTGCTGGCTTTATGGCTCGTGGCTGGTGCGCTAATCGCACCAAGTTTGCGGCCGATCGCTACGCCTCTAGATTTTCCAGTAGAAAACATCATATTTCCGAGCGGCTCTGGCGCGCAAATCCATGGCTGGTTTGTCGCCGGCCAGCCCGGGCGAGGCGTCGTTTTGCTTCTGCACGGCGTGCGTGCCGACCGTACAGCAATGCTGCCGCGGGCGCGGTTTCTGCATGCGGCGGGCTATTCTGTCTTGCGAAAAAGTTTTGGTGTTGTCGGAG
>CAYOGS010000406.1:0-1902 GCA_964403435.1 uncultured Rhodospirillales bacterium
ATAACCGGAGAGCGCGATCCAGCCCAAATCGGCATCCTTATCGTGGATGACGAGTTTGAACTGGCTCAAACTTTGGCCGATCTGCTCACCGCCGACGGCCACAGCTTTGATTTCGCTATCAACGGCCGCATTGCGCTGGACAAACTTCAGGCACGCAAGTTCGATTTCATCTTGAGTGACCTACGCATGCCGGAGATGGACGGACCGACCATGTTCAGGCATATCTGCGCCGAGTTTCCGGAATACCGGCAGCGCATCGTTTTCATCACCGGTGATACGTTGACCACTTTCGTGCGGGACTTCCTGCAAGATAACCCTGTGCGCTTCATTGAAAAGCCTTATACACTGGCCGAAGTAACCAAGGCGATTGCTGAACAGCTTCTCGTCACCGCCAATCCACCGCCACCGACTGTCACACCAACACATCAACCCCGCGCCTGAGGCTCTGCTGCCATGTCCCTGAACCTTCTGGTGATTGATGACGAACCGGAAATCTGCGCCCTGGTCTCTGAGATCGCGCATGATCTGGGCTATGAAGTCCACCAGGCGCAGGATGCGGATACGGTCTTTCGGGAACTCATCACCTTCACGCCGGACATTATCGTCCTCGACCTGATGATGCCGGGCATGGACGGCGTCGAATGGCTGCGAGTCCTGGCCAACAAAGTGCGCAGCGCCAAAATCTGCCTTATCAGCGGCTCAGACCTGCGCGTACTCAACAGTGCTAGACGCCTGGCCAGCGCCCATGGCCTGGACGTGCATGGCGTATTCGAGAAGCCGATAGACTTGAAGGTGCTCCGCGCCTCTCTGTCCGAGCTGATCGGTGGCGAGAAGGCTATTGTGGAAGGCGCAGATATCGCCCAGGCCATCTCCAACGGCCAGTTGACGATGCATTACCAGCCAGTCGTCAACCTTTCCGACCGCAGAGTCTATGGCACTGAAGCGTTGATGCGCTGGCAGCACCCGAGCCGGGGCATGCTCTTCCCGGCCGATTTTCTGGAGCGTGCCTTGCAAGATGGCATGTTGCAGCCGCTCACCAACTTTGCCCTGACCCACGCCATCCAATCCGCTGCTGTCTGGCGCCAGCAAGGGTTACTACTCACGGTGGCCATTAATGTCACCGCGAGTTGTCTGCTCGACCTAACCTTACCTGAGCAGATCGGTGATATGTGCAGCAAGGCCGACCTGCCGCCCGAGCAGGTACTACTTGAAGTGACAGAAACCGAAGCCATGCGCGACACCAAACGCACCATGGATGTGCTGCTGCGGATGCGGTTACGTGGCATCGGCATCGGCATTGACGATTTCGGCACTGGCTTCTCTTCGCTGCGCGAGTTGCAGCGCATGCCCTTCAGCAAGATGAAAATTGACAAAAGCTTCGTCATGGACATGGCCAGCAATCGCGACTGCCGGGTGATCGTTAACGCTATCATTGACCTTGGTCACAATCTGGGTCTCAAAATCGTGGCGGAGGGCGTAGAGGATGTGCGCGCCTGGGGCCTTTTGAGCGAAAAACATTGCGACCTAGCGCAAGGCCACTACATCGCCAAAGCCATGCCGGCCGATACCATCCCGGCCTGGGTACAGACCTGGGAAAACCCCTCGAAGTAATTTTGCTTTACGGATGTAAGGGTCTTCTACGGCGCAAGCGACAATCGTTGCCCAATTACCACAGCGATTCCAGCAGGATAGATAGACGTAACATAAGGTAACGCGGCTTGATTTTGCAGCTGCGATATCGGCTGATACAGCGTTGAGGAACGGCTTTGCCGTTTGCCCGGTCTCAACTGTTATGGATACCAGCCCGTGACCCTCACGACATCTGTCACCACCTACCCTTCGCGCCAGACTGGCATGCCGCCGCGCCCGACAACTTTCGAGCCGCAGCGGACCCTCTATGGC
>CAYOGS010000407.1:0-1899 GCA_964403435.1 uncultured Rhodospirillales bacterium
TACAAGCTATTTATCTAATTTGGTGAGTATTTTTCCCACCCGATATGCACTGATCGAAACGTCCCAAGCATCAAGGATAGTGCCGGGCACACAACGAAAAAGGCTGCCCGAAGGCAGCCTTTTGAATCGCCGCAGGGCGGCTTGCTTACAGCGCCTTGATCGCTGCGGAGAGGCGGCTCTTCTGGCGCGAAACCAGGTTCTTGTGCACGATCTTCTTGTCGGCGATCGAATCGATGATGCTCTGGGATTCCTTGAATACGGCTTGTGCCGCAGCCTTGTCACCGGCGTCAATGGCCTTGCGAACCTTCTTGATGGCCGTGCGCAGCGTGGAGCGCTGGCTCATGTTGTGGGCGCGCTGCTTGGTTGCTTGACGGGCACGCTTGCGGGCTTGGGCGGTATTCGCCATGTCTGGTTATCCGGTAGCTCTGGGAAAGGAGCGGGATTATAAAAGGGCTTTTCGCCCATTGCAAGCGGCTTTTGCCAGTTCCATCCCGGCTACCATACCCGCATGAACCTGCTCCGCGCCCTGGCTACCGTCAGCGGCTTGACCCTGCTGTCACGTGTCCTGGGCTTCGTGCGCGATTTTGTCATCGCCCGCGTATTCGGCGCGGGAATGATGACCGACGCCTTTTTTGTCGCCTTCCGCCTGCCCAACCTGTTGCGCCGGCTTTTTGCCGAAGGCGCATTCTCGCAGGCTTTCGTTCCGGTGCTGGCGGAGTACCGCAACCGCAAGGGTGAAGCCGAGACCCGGACTCTGGTCGACCGCGTCAGCAGCGTGCTGTTCCTGATCCTGATTGTCGTAAGCGCCATGGGCATGGCCGGCGCGCCGGTGCTGATCGCGGTCACGGCGCCCGGCTTTGCCGCGGATGCCGACAAGTTCGCCTTGACCGTCGAAATGACCCGGGTGACGTTTCCCTACATCCTGTTCATGTCCATGGTGGCAGTGGCAGCCGGTGTGCTCAATACCTGGAGTCGCTTCGCCCTGCCCGCCTTCACGCCGGTGCTGCTCAACCTTGCCTTCATCGGCATGGCGCTGATTGCTGCACCCTGGTTCGATCCGCCGATCATGGCGCTGGCCTGGGCGGTATTCCTCGGCGGCGCACTGCAACTCGTGATCCAGCTTCCGGCCCTGGCCAGGATCGGCATGCTGCCGCGCTTCGACCCGGCATGGCGCGACGAGGGCGTGCAGCGCATTCTCACGCTGATGGCACCCGCCGTGCTTGGCGTTTCGGTGTCACAGATCAGCCTGCTGATAAACACGGTGTTTGCATCCTTCCTGGCAAGCGGCAGCGTCTCCTGGCTGTATTACGCCGACCGCCTGATGGAGTTTCCCGCCGGCCTGCTCGGCGCTGCGCTGGGCACGATCCTGCTGCCCAGCCTGGCCAAGACCCACGCCAGCGGCAATGCCGGTAATTTTTCCGCCCTGCTCGACTGGGGGCTCAGGCTGACGCTGATGCTGACCCTACCCGCCGCGCTGGCGCTGGCGATGCTGGCCGTGCCACTGCTGTCGACCCTGTTCCACTACGGCGCGTTTACCACCAACGACGTGCTGCAAACGCGTGAGGCGCTCGTGGCCTACTCCGTGGGCCTGACCGGCCTGATCCTGGTGAAGGTGCTGGCACCGGGTTTCTATGCTCGGCAGGACATTCGAACTCCGGTGAAAATCGCGATCTTCACGCTGCTGCTGACACAGGCCATGAACCTCGCCTTCATCGGCTGGCTCAAGCACGCGGGACTGGCGCTGTCGATCGGGCTCGCCTCCTGCGTCAATGCCTTCTTGCTCTGGCGCGGCTTGCGCCGCAGCGGGACCTACGTTCCGCAAGCGGGCTGGAGTGGCTTCGCGCTACGGCTGCTGGCCGCCCTGCTGGTGCTCGGCAGTGTGCTGTGGTTCGGTGCCGG
>CAYOGS010000408.1:0-1896 GCA_964403435.1 uncultured Rhodospirillales bacterium
CATGTGTAGTGATCTGCGTGTTCAGACTGCCGCAATGGGATTGGCACACGAACTTGTGCATGCATACCGAGACGCGCTTGGGTTAAGTAATTGGGGTGAATTTGATACCTCTACCCTAGATGGCAGCGAATTAAGTGAAACTTGGTACAAGCCAGAAGAGATGGAGTCTATGCTTGGGTACGAGCGAAGAATTGCGGATGAGCTGGGTGAGCCTGTTAGACACACTCACCGACGCTTTGGTTATTATAGGGCTGGCTCGCCTACGACTAGATTGCCTTATTTCCTAGCCAGATTACCAGATTTGGTGCCATAAAATGACTATAACACTTCGAAAAGTTATCATTGGGTTTTTGCTTGCACAAGTCTGTGTTGTCTTAGGAACTGGGTACTACTTGATTGAGTATACAAAAAGTTCTGATCCTAGGAAGATACTCGAACAATTTACAAAATCTCTTGAAGTTGAGCAGATAGAACATATCGAGGTGTTATACTGCCCTCAATTCAACCAAACTACCGCAAGGGGGTGGCACGACTTTGAATTTCATAGCGCGGCAAAGCCAGGAGCAAAAACAGATGAGGAGTCAGGATGCCGGCGCACAATTGTAAACTTTGGGCTTGGGCGTAAACCTCGGGGCTTTCCTGATGATAATGTTCAAATAAGAATGGCTGAGACTCTCAGATACACGCTCGTCAATAAATCTGCCGATGGGTCAGGCCTTCCAGCCAAAGCGGCAGCATATTTTTACGAAAGAGGTAGCCATAAAGTTTATGTATTATATTTTGAAGGGAAAAATGTGGTGAATGGCATTGCCAGTATGTTTTTTGTGAACGGCGAATGGCTCATAGACCAGTCGTATTATGTAAGTTTAAAAAATGACAGTATCAGTAATTACATTTTCGACAACTATATCACTGGCAAGTTGGACGTTCCCGTTAAACAGTAAGAGTGTGCATTGCCCTAAACCGCTGATGAGTGAGGCTAGCCATGTCAGCAATTCGCCAGCGGAATCAGCAAGACACAGCCACCCAGCGTGGCGATAGGTCCGCGCTGGGTGAAGTTGCTTTGAGGCGCCCGGCGTCTTGGGCGCCTGGCGCCGCAGCGAGTGAAAACTTCCGCGAGCGCGGCGCAGCGTCACGCGGCTTGCAGTTGTCTCGTGCCGCGTGTTTGTAACACGCGGCACGATGTTCTGTGCACTGGCCTGCGCTGGTGTGACGGCGCGCGTCAACTTCACGTATGATCCGGCCGGACGTGTGACGCGGGTGCAGGACAATCTCGGACGGTGGTTTGACTATACGCTGAGTGCGGACGGCCAGGTGACGCATGAGGAAGCGCGGGACACGCTGTTGAACCAGCGCACGCAGGTGCGCGAAGCGGAATATGACAAGCACGGCCGCCTGGTAAAAAGCCTGGGTCCGCTTTGACACAAACTCATCAGAACCTTTGCGTGTTAATTTAAGGCGAAGAATTCAATCAATTTTTCCCATTTAAACGACCCCCACATTCTGAAACTGATCAGCTCAACTGTCCACTAAACTGGATGGCGCCCGTCTTAACTATTTCTCAGCCCACTCAACCGGTATGCTTTGCAAGGATTTGCCATCGTAAACGCTGACCTTACCCCATATCCTGGTAGGATTTGCAGCGTTGTCGACGTTCAACCATTCAACAAAATATTTATATTCAGCAACGTGCCTGGGCTTCATTTGTGCGTTTGCTTCTCTTATCGCACGATCAATGTATGATTGGTTGTAAGTGACAATTGTTTTCGCAAGAAAAGTTATCGATATCACTAGACAAACAAACCCAATTTCCATCAAGGTGTATTTTCTGCTGGTTTCTGGCGAAAAGAATTTTCGGGCGTTGGGGTTACGGTCAAGCAGACTATTGAGAATAAG
>CAYOGS010000409.1:0-1890 GCA_964403435.1 uncultured Rhodospirillales bacterium
ATTGCAACCTGACAAGAGAGTCTGCGATAGATGATCAGAGAACTCTTCAAAGTTATCGAATTTATCGCCGTCTATTTTGTAGATTTTTTTCACACAAAAACTCCATGTAAAAACTTGAAACGCTAATTTACCTATCCCATAGGGTAAACGTGACTACTTAGCCTGAGGAGTTGGATGGAATACTCCACCCGGCATTGGTGCTGGCACGCCTGTGGTGCTGGGTAGGCTGAGAGGTAATGCCTCCACATGACGCGCTGCTAGATAGGCAAAGGCCTCTGCTTCGAGCGCATCGCCATTCCACCCCACAGACTCGACCGGCTGTGCCGGACATCCGGCCATTTCACTCAACCAGCGCATCATTTCCGGATGATGACGGCCACCACCGGTGACAAGTAGCAACATTGCCTTTTTATTAAGCACCTGCAAGCCGCGCACCACGGCCGCAACTGTCAGCATGGCTAAAGTCGCGGCACCATCTGTAACGCTCAAATGCTCCAGCTTGAGATTACTGAATTCGTTGCGATCCAGCGATTTTGGAGCGGGACGATTAAAATAATCACGCGCCAATGCGTTATTGATGACGCTCCAATCCACCTGCCCCGCCGCTGCCGCCTTGCCATCGGCGTCATACGCCACGCCGGTATGATGCAGCATCCAATCATCGAGCAGCGCATTGCCAGGGCCGGTATCAAACGCGATGATCTCATCATCTTTGCCAAGCCAAGTGATGTTCGATACTCCGCCAATATTCAGCACCGCCAGCGGACGCGGCATTGTGGCCGCCCGTGCGGCATGATAAAGCGGCACCAAAGGAGCACCCTGCCCCCCGGCAGCAACATCCGCCGTACGAAAATCATTAACCACGGGAATACAAGTTAAGGACGCCAGCAGGGCGCCGTCGCCAATCTGGCATGTTTTTCTCTCATGCGGTTTGTGCCAAATAGTCTGACCGTGAAAACCGATCAGGTCTATCGCCTCCGGCGCATGCCGCGTGCGCTTCAGCAAAGCTGCGACTGCTTCGGCGTGAAGATGGGTCAGCTCTTCTTCCACCGCTGCCACGACGGGGATCGCTGCGCTTTCCATGATTCCGAAGCACGCTCGCAGCCTTTCCCGAAACGTCGTTTGGTAAGGAATGGTCACAAAACCCTGCGGCTTGACTTGTCGCCGCCCGTCCGTGGAAATTAGCGCCGCGTCAATCCCGTCCAACGACGTGCCGCTCATCAACCCGATGCATTGGTAGGTTTTGCTGGTCATAATCTCTTGGATAAGAACGCGTAGCGTTCATAGCTCTTTTTATAAAAATTGAGCAGATTCACGCTTTTAAGTGATTCCACTTAAAAGCGATCTGTTCTAATGATTATGCCGGAGGCATTTACAATGAACAATACCGAAAACCCGGCCTGGCGCTCTCCATTCCTGAAAGTATTGCAGGAGCGCGGCACCATTCACCAGATCTCTGACGGCGTGGCGCTGGATGCCACAGCTGGCAAAGGGGTAGTCACCGGTTACATCGGGTTCGATGCCACAGCGGACAGTCTGCATATCGGCAACCTCGTCGGCATCATGCTTCTGCGCCGGCTGCAACAGACTGGACACCGACCCATCGTGCTTATGGGTGGTGGCACCACCAAGGTCGGCGATCCATCTGGAAAATCGGAAACTCGCCAACTTCTAACTGATACACAAATCAGTGCCAATATCACCAGTATCAAACAGACATTCCAGAACTTTTTGCGCTTCGATGACAGCCCTACCGGCGCAGTGATGGTCAACAATGACGATTGGTTGAGCGGCCTAGAATACATTCCCTTCCTGCGCGAAATCGGCCGCCACTTCACCATCAACCGCATGCTGACAATGGATAGTGTCAAGCTGCGTCTGGAGCGGGAG
>CAYOGS010000410.1:0-1883 GCA_964403435.1 uncultured Rhodospirillales bacterium
CGCCAAGGGCAAGGCGGAATCGGTGCTCAAGCGCACGACCATCAGCAACCTAGGCGATTTGCTGCCACTGTTCACGCCAGCTGGAAAATCAGCAAAAAAGCTTTCGGCTTAAGGACTTGCCCAACTTTTACCGCCTTGGCATGAAACTGTTCACTCCTGAAACTTTGTGCTAAACAGCGGGCACGTTCGTTGAAACCGGCCGGTCGCGCCGGATGGGGTTGAGACATGGAAGAAGCAAGCACGGTCGCGCAGCACAGCAGCGGAATGAATTGGGTTG
Organism: uncultured Rhodospirillales bacterium; assembly: GCA_964403435.1. GTDB lineage: Bacteria > Pseudomonadota > Alphaproteobacteria > UBA9219 > RFNS01 > JAGOHT01. Next base: position 278 of record CAYOGS010000410.1, read on the forward strand.
ATGTCAGCGTCATTGCGCTGATGCTCATTTCCGCCATTTTCGCCATGATCCGTGGCTTCGTGAAGGAAGGCTTTGTTTTGGTCAGCCTGGTATGCGGCGCCATAGTGGCCTCCAAAATGTATCCGCTCGTACAGCCCTGGATGCGCGAGCAGATGACCAGCCGTATTGCGGCTGACCTAGCCACCTGGCTCGGCGTGTTTGTCCTCACACTCGTGGTCTTCATTCCCATCAGCAGCTTCTTTGTTGAAAAGGTACAAGGCAACGCCATGACGGCGATTGACCGTTCTCTCGGCTTCGTGTTCGGGCTACTACGCGGGCTACTGATTGCTTGCCTGCTTTATCTGCTCGCTGCACAGTTTTGGGACAAGCCGAAGGACGCACCCTATTGGATCAAGGAAGCCAAGACCAAGCAGATACTCAATGCAGGCGCCGAACTCATCAAGGATTTGGTCCCCATCAAGAGCGACCGCGACGGTGACGGCAAGAAAGACGGCAGAGATGATGAAGGCGCGGGCCTTGGCGATGACGAGGAAGATACGCCTGAAAGCAATAAGCGGAAGGCGGACGACCTGCTAAACAACTTGATCCGGCCAGAGCCTGAAGTAAACAAGAACCAGCCTGGTTATGACGACAAGACCCGCAAGAATCTGGACGATTTGATCGAAAAGAAAACCACGCCATGACCGCAGCCGCACTGACTACCCACCCGTACGACGACGACAAGTTGCGGGAAGAGTGTGGGATTTTCGGTATCACTGGCAAGGACTCCGCCGCCACGCTGACGGCGCTGGGGCTACACGCGCTGCAGCATCGCGGCCAAGAAGCAGCCGGCATCGTTTCCTATGACGGTGAACATTTCCACGCCCATCACGCAATGGGGCATGTGGGCGATACCTTCAACCAACCGCCCATTATCCGGCTGCTCAGTGGCGCCAGCGCTGTCGGCCATGTGCGCTATGCCACGACCGGCGAGACAGCGTTGCGGAACGTGCAACCCTTTTTCTCAGATTTTTCCTTCGGCGGCTTCGCCATCGCGCATAACGGCAATCTGGTCAACGCTTATACGTTGCGGAATGCACTGGTTAAGCAAGGTTGCCTATTCCGTTCAACCTCCGACACCGAAGTGGTGTTGCATCTGATGGCCAAGGCGGCCGGAGGACCAGTAGAGCGGCTGATCGCCGCCATACGGCAGATTGAGGGCGCCTATGCTTTCATCTGCCTGGCCAAGGATATGCTGATCGGTGTACGCGACCCCCACGGCGTCCGTCCGCTGGTAATCGGGCGGTTGGACGACGCCTATGTACTAGCCAGCGAGACTTGCGCGCTGGATATCATCGGCGCCGAATTCGTCCGTGACGTGCAGGCAGGCGAACTGGTGGTGATCCGCGACGGTGCGGTTGAAAGCCTACGCCCCTTCTCCGCACCCGTGCCACAACGTTTCTGCATTTTTGAGTATGTCTATTTCGCACGGCCCGACAGCAGCATGGAAGGCCGCTCCGTCTATGAGGCGCGCAAACAGATCGGCATCGAATTGGCTAAAGAAGCGCCGGTCGAGGCCGATATCGTGGTGCCTGTACCGGATTCCGGCGTTCCCTCGGCAATAGGT
>CAYOGS010000411.1:0-1882 GCA_964403435.1 uncultured Rhodospirillales bacterium
CGCTATCAAATAGCCCATGCAAAGGCACTGCGGCACGCCAGCAAAGCCCATGGCGTTCCGGGCGCCGTCATCCTGGCGCTCTGGGGCGTGGAGACCAGTTATGGCACGCTCAAAGGGCGCAATGACGTGCTGCGCTCTGTCGCCACGCTGGCGTATGATGGAAGGCGGGCGGATTATTTCCGCAAAGAACTGCTGGCCGCGCTCAAGATTCTTGACAGTCATCAGACACCGGCAGGCCGGCTGTTGGGTTCCTGGGCTGGCGCCATGGGGCAGTGCCAGTTTATGCCAAGCACGTTTTTGCAGTATGCCGTGGATGGCGACGGCGACGGGGTTAAGGATATCTGGGACAACAAAACGGATGCTTTCGCTTCCATCGCTAACTATCTGAAATATGAAGGCTGGAAGCCTGGGCAGGGGTGGGGTGAGAAAGTGACTCTGCGCCGTGTCGTGGCGGCAGACTATGTCGGCGTCAAACAAACCGGGCGACCATTGCCGGTTTGGAACAAGCTGGGGGTAGAGGTGCGCCCAGGCAGCAAACTTGCCGGCGAAAAGGACAGGCTCTATTATCTCGTCCAGCCGGATGGGGCAGAAGGTCCCAGCTATCTGGTCACAGAAAACTATCAAGCTTTGATGCGCTGGAACCGTTCAACCTATTTTGCCACAGCAGTCGGCTTGCTGGCCGACGCAATCGCCCAGCCCTGAATCGGTTGCAGGCACGGTATAAGGATAAACCATGACACGTCTTCGTCACTGCTTTTCGCTTTGCCTGCTGCTAGTCTTGCTGGCTGCTTGCGGCACGTTTTCCGGCAAAACGCAGCGTCTCAGCAGCGGCAACGAACCGCCACTGACCGTATCGCGCGCCGGCAGCTACAAGGTGCACGCCTTCTTGCGCGAGCTTCCCAACGCACTGTCCGACAGCGTGCGCTCGATTTGGAATGGCGTCGGCTCCAATCACCTGACCCTGGTCGATTCGCTGCAGGTCGGCGCAAGCACGTCCGAACAGGTGGGCGCGGCATCGCAGGCGGCCATCGAACGCCAGGTTTCCGTCAATCGCTCCAAGCAGGGCCTGGGTTTCAGCATGTACCTCGATCCGCGCTGGTCGGCCTTTGCGGACGTGAGCCACGAGCAGCGCAAGGGGGCGCGCCCCTTCGGTGGCGCCATGTTCTTCAACTTCCCATTCCCCGACAACGGCGGAATCCTGGAAACCCTGCGCCCGGTGGATGATTCCACGGTCAATCTCAATACCGGCCTGCGTTTTGCCGGATCGCAATGGCGATTCGACTTCGCGTATTCCGCTTCGTTCTACCGTGATAGCTACACGCGCTTCGACTACGAGATGCCTTTCGCGTTGTCGCCGGTGATTCCCGGTGCGGTATCCGCGCCGTTGCAGCGCGGCCAGTTCGCCACCGAGCCGGACAACGACTACCACAACATCAAGGCGGCGATCACGCGCAAGCTGGGCAACGCTGGCGAGTTCTCGCTGACCGCCTCGCTCGGCCGCATGAGCCAGGATGATTCCCTGATTGCCCCTATCGATTGCCAGGGCGTATTCGGCATCGGGCTCGGCGGCAGCCTGGAACCTGGACCACAAAATCCCTTCCTGTTAGATTGTTCGCTGTGGAACAGCAGCGCCGCACTGCCGCGCACGCGCGCCGACATGCGCATCGATACCAGCCTGCTGGATGGACGCATCGTGCTGCATCCGCTGGAGTCACTCAGCGTGCGCGCCGGCGTTCGTTTCAACCGCGAGGACTATCGCGGCAACTGGCTGGCCTTCAATCCGCTCAATGGCGCTTACGGCTACGTGTCCGAGAACGGCGCGCAAGGCAGCGTGGTGCCGGGCGAAGTGGGCTTCTGGTATCCGGGTGCCGGTGAATCCAAC
>CAYOGS010000412.1:0-1865 GCA_964403435.1 uncultured Rhodospirillales bacterium
GACATTGACCTCATGGGCTTTGCGGTGGAAAATGCCCAAATCCAGCGCCAGCAATGTCATTACGACGCCCAAGAAAGCGAACCAACTCCATAACGGCTTGCCGAACCAGACGAGCTGGAGGAATTCGGGCATCAAGGCATCCTGCTAAAGAGGGATGGATAAAGCGTGCAGCTAAAATAAGATGAAACGGCGCAATCGCAAGCAAAATACGCGGCCGCCAAAGCAGCCGCGTATTCTGGTATACCTGTGGTGTGCGGCGACTATTTCTTGGCCGGTGCTTTGGCGGGAGCGGCTTTGGCTGTTGATGGGGCGGCAGCCTTGCCAGCCGCTGCTCCTGCGGGAGCTGCCGTGCCTGCTTTGGCGCCGGCTGCTGCTGCCGGCGCTGCCACAGCTGCGGTTGGTGTAGCCGCTTCTTCAGCCTTGGCTGCAGCCGGTGGGACGATGGTGGCTATCGTAAAGCCATCCTCCAGAACACTCTTGGCGCCTTGTGGGATCTTGACCATGCTGAGCGGAATGCTGGCATTCATTTCCAGGCCGGTGACGTCAATATCCAGATGCTCCGGAATCTGGTCAGGATTGATCATGATTTCCAGGTCATGCAGCACGGCATTTAGCATGCCGCCGCGCTTGAGGCCGGGTGATTTGTCTTGATTGATGAAATGCAGTGGCACGGCGACGCGGACGCGCGTGTTGGCGGCGATGCGCAAGAAGTCAACATGCAGTGGCCGGTCGGTCAGCGGATCGAATTGCACGTCGCGCGGCAGCACGCGATGCTTTTTGCCCTGGACGTCAATTTCATATAAGTGCGTGAAAAAGCCGGCGCGGTTGATTTCACGCTCCATGCTTTTTTGTTCAATGGCTATCAGTACAGGAGCCTGTTTATCGCCGTAGATCACGGCAGGCACCTTGTCAGTGCGGCGGGTAGCGCGGGCGCCGCCCTTGCCAGAACGGTCGCGCAAGTCAGCGGAAAGTGTGGCAATCTTTGCCATAGTGATGCTCCCTTACATAGTCAGTTTGACGTGCCGGCGAAGTATTCGCAGAACGCACGGGCAATGGCCTCCAGGGATGCCATTGCCATGGTGAGGGGGTCTTGTGCCGGAAATGCGCTGGAAATGCAAGGGAAGGCTACTTGGGTCTAGGGGCTTGCGTGGTTTTGGCGCTGTATGATGCATGTAACAAAGTCGAGGGCTCAGCGGCACTCACCGCACCAGAGAAATATTCTTGCGGATTTGTGATGTCGGAGGCGGCTAAAAACATGATTAAAATATCGTGAAGATGGCGTAAGGGCTTGATGAATAAGCCGCTGCCATTTCATAGGTGGTGCCCGATACATGGCTCAAATTAACCCAATTATTGCAACAAATTGCCACCTTAAAACATTGTTGATGGAATCGGGGCTTCATTGTGCTATAGCTAACACACGGGAAAAATATTCGGGAGGACCTATGACGGAGACGCGTTTCGGTGCCGATATGGCAGTGGCGAACCTCTCGGGGGCACAGTTGGTGTCTCAGATGATGGGGAATCTGGAGCTGCCGGCCAGTTTGTGCGCTACCGGTCAACGCGCCACTCGTTGTTCTTCCGAAGGCCGTAAGCCCGGGATGAATCGCGGACTGTAAATAGCGGGCACGTTTTGTAGGTTTTAACAAACGACCATCCATGGGTGGTCGTTTTTTTCTGATACTCAAACCAGACTGAGCCGCTACTGCCGGCGGTGCGCCATCACGCTGCTGCCTGCGGCAAGCCTGGCAACGGGTTGCCAAATGGCTCGGCTTGGTGTTGGCTGACTGCTTTCATGCAGGTGGTCATGCGAATCCTCGTGGTCAGTCCTTATTATGCCGCGCATGGGGGCGGTTCTGAGAGCG
>CAYOGS010000413.1:0-1469 GCA_964403435.1 uncultured Rhodospirillales bacterium
CATGGCGATGGCCGAGTGCGACGTGATGATCAATATCGGTGCGCGGTTTGACGACCGTGTGACCGGCAAAATCAGCGCTTTCTCGCCCGGCTCCAAGAAAATTCATGTCGATATTGACCCCAGCTCCATCAACAAAAGTGTGCAGGTGGATATTCCGGTCATCGGTGATGCGGAGGAAACCCTGGCCGCGATGCTGAAGCTGTGGCAGGCGAAGCCGCACAAAGCCAAGCCGGAAGTGAAAGCCTGGTGGGGGCAGATCGAGACTTGGCGGAAGCGTGATAGCCTGAAATACAAAACATCTAATGATATCATCAAGCCGCAATTTGCGCTGCAGCGGCTGCAAGCTCTGACAGCAGGCAAGAACACCATCATCACCACAGAAGTCGGCCAACACCAGATGTGGGCGGCGCAATATTTATCCTTCGACCGGCCGCATCAGTGGCTGACCTCCGGCGGCCTTGGTACTATGGGCTACGGATTCCCGGCTGCCATTGGCGCGCAGATCGCTAACCCGGACGCACTGGTGATTGACGTAGCGGGTGAAGCTTCCATCCAGATGAATATCCAGGAACTGGCAACGGCGATGCAATACCGCCTGCCGGTTAAGATTTTTATCATTAACAACCAATGGATGGGCATGGTGCGCCAGTGGCAAGAACTCATCCATGGCGGCCGCTACTCGCAAAGCTATTCGGAAGCTCTGCCGGATTTCGTCAAACTGGCTGAGGCCTATGGTGGCGTTGGCTTGCGGGCGACCAAACCGGATGAAGTGGACGGCGTTATTCAGGCGATGCTGAAGGTCAAAGACCGTCCCTGCATCGTTGATGTGATGGTTGACCCAAAGGAAAATTGCTTCCCGATGATACCGGGTGGCAAGGGACATAACGAGATGATTTTGGCGGACGATATTGCGACAGCGCCGGCGGCGCAAGCCACACCGGAAGAAGGCATGGTGCTGGTGTGAGTGTCGAGGTTAAGTCTGCTACCTCAGCCATAGATAACCTCTCATTGGTGGAATGCGCCGACATACTTGCAACTTTCGATAAGGCAACTGTCGAACCGGTGCCAGGGCAGAATGCCTTGCGCTTGTCGGTGCGTCCAAAGACGGCATTATGGCCGGATATGGAGGTTCGCCTGTTTTTTCACGATAATTTTGGCAGGCTGACGCCTCAAACAGCGCGCTTTAACGGTCTCGATCTGTCGTTGGCCGTCGCGGACGGGAAGGTCTGTTCAGAGACCGAACTAGGCCGTATAAACGCGTCATGGGATGCTGCGAACGCGGATGAATGTTCCAGCAAGTTTACCCTTGATCCGGTGAATGGTAAGCTGAAACTGAAATATTCGATGCTGCTGATCGGCGGCGTGACACGTGAGCATGTTACGGGCATGGTGGCGATGATTTGGAACCACAGTCGTGCGGTTGATAAATTTATCGGTTAAGCAAATGTCGCGGGTAATAGGGCAAAAAC
>CAYOGS010000413.1:1479-1858 GCA_964403435.1 uncultured Rhodospirillales bacterium
CGAAGCCGCTTGTGCGGGAGACTGTGAGTGAATGACATGACAACACAAAATATCGAACGTCACTGCCTGGCTGTGTTAGTGGATAACGAACCCGGTGTGCTGGCGCGTGTGGTCGGCCTGTTCTCCGGTCGCGGCTACAATATCGAAAGCCTGACAGTGGCCGAGGTGGACAAGGGAACGGCGCAGTCGCGTATTACCATAGCTACCTCTGGTCCGCCGGAGGTCATCACGCAAATTTGCGCCCAGCTAGGACGGCTGGTGCCGGTGCGTAACGTGGTTGACCTCACCACCGCTTGTGACCATGTGGAGCGCGAACTGGCGCTGATCAAGGTGGTCAATAAAGGCATGGAGCGCATCGAGGCCATGCGCCTTTCCGAAG
>CAYOGS010000414.1:0-1850 GCA_964403435.1 uncultured Rhodospirillales bacterium
GTCCTTTCATGATGAATTCTACTGGGTCTTCAATGGTCACGGCAGTGCCGCCGTTGCGTTTCAAGTAGTCGGCCAGTAGCGATGCCGCGGTGGTGGTCTTGCCCGCGCCGGTGGCTCCGGAGACCAGGACCAGACCGTCGCGCTGCCCGAGCGTGCGTATGTGGTTCAGCAGATGCGGGACAATGCCAAGGCTGTCAATTTCCGGCACCTGGGTGTTGATGCGCCGTAAACAAACCCAGGTCTGGCCGTCAGCCAGATGCTGGCGAGCGATACGGACACGGATGCCGTCAAAATCCATCGCACCGTCGCCGCTTTGCTTCAATTCGGTGTTGATGCGGGCGGCGATACGATCCACCACCTGGTCATAATCGTCCGGCACGTCCATGTTGTGACGGTGCTTACCTTTGATGCGCGGCAGATATTTGGCCTTGTCCTTCGCGTCAATGCGCAGGTAAAGGTCGGTGAAGTTAAGATCACTCAACGTTAAGGTTGACATGGAATTTACCGCACTGGGAGGAACCGGACAGGCACCCATGATGGCCAAATATCCCTAATGGCGCGTTAATGCTTGATTGACGCTTTGCTAGGCGAGTCTGGCTAGAATGTTTGAAAAACAGTGCCAAATGCGGGCTTCGACAGGTTCAAGCCTAGGCGCTAGCTATGTGCGGGTCAAAAGATGCTCCGGAAGACACTTGATAAGGGGTAGTGACGCATTTTGAAACTCTGCGCCCAAATATTGGTATTGGGGATTTAGCCGTCCTGCCGTATGCTTAGCGGTATGCAGAAGCCAAGACGCCCAAGAGACGCTAACCAGCTCGGCAAGTTCATCGTGGACTTGGCCACTGGTGCGGCCGCTGAGCCAGCCCCCAAGGATGACGGCAAAGACCCTGCCGCCGTCGCGCTCGGCAAGAAAGGTGGAGCAGCGCGCGCAGCCAGTCTCAGCAAGAAGAAGCGGTCAGAGATTGCTAAGAAGGCGGCAAAATCCCGCTGGAAGAAATAACCTAACCCGGCTCAAGCCTATCTTTAATACTTTGTATAACTAATTGCTTTTCTGAGTGTGACGAACAATTAACCGCCCAAGAAGCACACATTGCTTGCCAAATTATATCGCCGCCAATCAATAAATTATCTGCCGCCGTTTTTACCCACTCGTGATGGTCGCCAAGCGTCATGCATCTATTTAAAGCATCTATTGTTTCTGACGGGCTGCGTCCTATTCTTTGTGCAATATCTGGCCATCCCAAAGCTTGTAGCGCGGTAAAAACGACAATTTCCGGCGCATCTGCTCCGGGTGACAAAACGCAGCCAGATGCTTGGGATTGATCGCCATCCAAAAAGACCACGGATGGACGAGGAAACCTATTTTGTGAAGCCATCATTCCCAATGATAGTCCTACGGAAGCCGACCCATATGGAATTAGCTTAATGCGCGTTCTTAAATCACGGTCGGTGTTAATAATAATTTCTGAAATGAACGCAGCAGCCCTATTGTCTTCGACGTATACATCGCATTCGGGGTGTTGTTCGTCGTCCATTTTTGTCATCGCAAATTCTGGGCTTACTCCAGTAACAACCGTCTTTCCCTCTACACCTTGCATTAGGTAAACGCGGGCTTCTGGCGGCAACTCCTCTAGAATATAGGGAGAATGTGTGGTAATAATAATTTGCAATTCTTTCTCTCTAGCAATCTTTGCTAAATCCCTTATCAGGCGACGTTGTGCGCGCGGATGAAGCGACGTTTCGATTTCATCAATAATTACTAGCCCGTACTGAGGATAATTAGCTGCAATAAGTTCCGCTGCTGCTATTTCCCCAGCCCCTTGATGGAATCCAGAATATCTAATCTCACC
>CAYOGS010000415.1:0-1848 GCA_964403435.1 uncultured Rhodospirillales bacterium
ATATTCTGGTGAACAACGCGGGCATTCAATATGTCGCACCGGTGGAAAATTTTCCGTTGGAAAAGTGGGATGCAGTGTTAGCGACCAATCTTTCGGCAGCCTTTTATGCGATTGCCAAAGCCGTGCCTCGGATGCGATCGCACGGTTATGGCCGTATTATCAACATTGCATCGGTGCACGGACTAGTGGGGAGCGCCCATAAGGCCGCTTATGTCGCGGCCAAACACGGCATGGTCGGGCTAACCAAGGTGACGGCGCTGGAAACGGCGGGGCAGGGTATCACCTGCAATGCTATCTGCCCGGGCTGGGTTCTCACGCCGCTGGTGCAAAAGCAAATTGATGCCATCGCAGCCGAGCAAAAGATTGATAATGCCGCCGCCACCATCAAGCTGCTCAGCGAAAAACAGCCAAGCCAACAATTCGTAGAGCCACAGGATATTGGGCAGATGGTGCTGTTTTTGTGTTCGGCCGCTGCGTCGCAGATGACCGGTGCCGCATTGACGATTGACGGTGGCTGGACGGCGCAATGAGCGAAGTCGCCGACCGCAAGCCGGTTGCTCTGGCGCTGCAGGGCGGCGGGTCGCATGGGGCCTTTACCTGGGGCGTGTTGGACGCGCTACTTGAGGACGGACGACTGCATATCCAGGCGATCAGCGGCACCAGCGCCGGCTCGGTCAATGCCGTGCTGACGGCCTACGGCCTTGAGCAAGGCGGACCGGAGGTGGCACGAGCGTTGCTCAAGCAGTTCTGGCTGCGGTTGGCGCAATATGGTGTCTTTAGCCCGCTGCAGCCCAGTCTGCTCGACAGGATGACCGGCAACAACAACCTGGATTACTCGCCGATTTTTTTCGGGCTGGACATGATGACGCGGATGCTCAGCCCTTATCAGCTCAACCCACTCGGCTTGAATCCACTGCGGGAACTGTTGCGCGAACTGGTCGATTTCGAGGTGTTACGCCGCTGCCGCGCCATCGAGTTATACATCTCCGCCACCAATGTGCGGAGTTGCGGCTTGAAGGTCTTTCATGCCCGCGAGGTCACGGAAGACGCCGTGCTCGCATCATCTTGCCTGCCTTTCGTGTTCAAGGCTGTAGAAATCAACGGCGAGCATTATTGGGACGGCGGCTTCATGGGCAATCCCACGCTCTATCCACTGATCCATGAAACCGGCAATTGCGACATCGTCATCGTGCAGATCAATCCCATCCGGCGCGAAGATGTGCCGATGAACGCAGCGACGATCATGGATCGCATCAACGAAATCAGCTTCAACTCGTCGCTGATACATGAATTACGTGGCCTGATGATGGTCAACAAGCTGATTGCGAAAAATCATTTGGATGCCGGCACGCGCGGGTTGCGTCATCTGCATTTGCACATGATTCATGACGAGGCTTTGATGGCCAGACTCAGCTATGCGAGCAAGCTGAACACCGACCATGATTTTTTGCTGATGTTGCATGATGCCGGGCGCCAGGCGGCGCAGCATTGGCTGGCGGAGCATTATCTGCAAGTTGGGCAGACCACAACGTTGGACGAAACTTTGCTGAAGGTGACGGAATGAGCACAACCAAGGATAACATTCTGGTGTTTCCGGATGGTCGGCTGGTTTGGCAAGAGCGGAGCATGCGTTGTGCCATCGGCAAGCGTGGCGCCCTGCCAGCAGAACAGAAGCGGGAAGGGGACGGCGCCACGCCCATCGGCCGTTGGTCGTTGCGGCGGCTCTACTATCGCGCCGATCGTGTGCCGCAACCCGAGACGAGCCTGGCCTCGCAACCGCTGCGGCCACAAGATGGCTGGTGCGACGCGCCGACCGACGCGAACTATAACCGCTTTGTGCAGCACCCC
>CAYOGS010000416.1:0-1848 GCA_964403435.1 uncultured Rhodospirillales bacterium
CAAGTGGGAAAGTCGAGATCGGGCAAACGAGCGCCCGCCTGGTAGTCGTTGGATTCTTTGCAGGATTGGCAAATACGGTTATGCGGCCCTTGGGATGGAAATTTCGTTAAACACATCAGACAAATACGCTCTGTCAAGGGACGTGTCACGGCTTCCCCAGGTAGCGTCCTCACCCCTTGCTCACCAGCCGGTCGCGCCGCAGCAGTCCTTTGCATCGGCAGAAAATTGCGTCGCCCCGTTGGTTTACGTCCGGGGGCGAACCGGCGCGGCAAGCCCAAGCGCGCCGCACGGGTCATGATGGCGGCCACCGAGCGCCCAAGGCGATCGGCGATGACCGGGGGAGCCTCGCCTGCCAGCCACAATGTTCGCAGCAGCTCGTCCTGCTCCGCCCAAGTGGCCAGCACAAAGCCGGCGGCACTCTGGTCGCTTGGCACGGCAACGCCCAATGTCGTTGCAGCTGCTTTCGGTTTTTCGTCAATCGTCACAGACAAAACCGTTTAACCCTTCTTTCTTCACAGTCTTAAGATGCTCTGACATGGGTTGCAAGCCTTTGGTCATCAACTGTTATGAAACAGTCCTCAAAGATATCTTAATGCACTCGTCGTCCCTTGACCATGACTCATACTACGAAACAAATCACAATGGCTCATTCGTTAAAATCGAGCAAAAAGTGTGGCAGATAGCCAACATCGAGTGCCAAGAAGCCTTGAACTTGATAGCCACGCTGCTGACAATCCAGCGTGCCTGTAATGCGATAGGGCAAAAGAGCCGTACAAAACCTGTAGCGCCCACGCCAATAACGCTGTGGCTCCGTAAGACTGCGCACATAATAGTAATAATAGCGCTGATTCAGCGAACCACTAACGACCCGGATACATTGCGCCGGCGGTAGCTGCCACCACCCCTCACTCACCCAATCATGACCCTGTCGGAAAGCCACCGAACTTTCTAGTGGCTGCTTCGATTTATTACAAAAAATCAGCGCAGCGTGGGATGGGCTAACCGTTAGCAGCCCCCCCCCTAACATCCAAGCACTTACAATATAACGTATGACCATCGTACCCCGCCTACCCACGCCCAATGCCAAGTTTAATGACTTTGCAACCAAAAAAGCTTAGTCACTATAGTCCGTCTTATTGCTGTGTCTTCAGAGGTCATCCCATGCCCATCGCCACCGGTTACGATAGCCTACAGACGCGCCGCACGCTGCAAGTCGCAGGACACAGCTACGACTACTACAGCCTGCCGGAAGCCGCCAAGCAGATTGGCGATATCAGCCGCCTGCCCTTTTCGCTGAAGGTTCTGCTCGAGAATCTATTGCGATTCGAAGACGGGCGGTCTGTTACAGTCGATGACGTAAAGGCCGTCCAGGCTTGGCTGCAAACGCGCCAAAGCGATACCGAGGTTGAATACCGCCCCGCCCGCGTGCTGATGCAGGATTTCACTGGCGTGCCGGCCGTCGTTGACCTAGCGGCGATGCGCGAAAAGGCTATTGCCATGGGGGGTGATCCGGAAAAGATCAACCCGCTCTGCGCGGTTGATCTGGTGATTGATCACTCGGTGATGGTGGATGACTATGGCACGTCGCAGGCCTTCGCGGCCAATGTGGCGCGCGAGTTTGAGCGTAACGGAGAACGCTACGCCTTCTTGCGCTGGGGACAGAAGGCCTTCAACAATTTCCGTGTGGTGCCGCCTGGTACCGGCATTTGCCACCAGGTTAACCTGGAGTATTTGGCACAAGTCGTCTGGACCGATACGGACGGAAAAGGCAATCCCGTTGCTTACCCCGACACGCTGGTGGGCACGGACAGCCACACCACCATGATTAACGGTCTTGGCGTTTTGGGC
>CAYOGS010000417.1:0-1845 GCA_964403435.1 uncultured Rhodospirillales bacterium
CGGTAATCCAGTAGCGTCCATCGCTGGTGGTGAATTCGTTGTATCAGAAAAATTTTCCAAGCTAAATCGAGGATCATGTGCTGCTCAGCCAGTATCTGAGTGCCCGTCTTTGCGTTGCATGGTCATGAAAAACTGTAGCGGAATAGATATCTGCACAGAAAGGGTAGGCACATTTGCCCTTTGTTTAGGCAAACATAGTCACGGTGCCGCCTCCTGCTGCTTAATGTACAAAAAAATCTGTACAAGCCGCGTGACGGAAACAGGGGGATGTGTAGTCGATGGCTATAACTTCCCACTCTGTGTGCCTTGCGGAAACGGCACGTGTAATCGTTATGAGAACAGATGTAACTGCCCTGAAGACTGTTTGCCAACCAAGGAACGCCCTAAAATCCGATATGAGCCCCCATACGAGCTGCAAAGGTTCACACCAAATCTGGGCTTCTTTTATGATAAAGAACTCATGGATGAGGATTTACCTACCAGACTACTCAGTGCATTCGAAAAAAAAGATGCGACTCTTTGTGATAAGATTAAACCCGTAAGATCTAAGCAGACAAAACTCCCTACTCCCGATGACGCAGCTGCCATAGCTCCATCGGTATATACTACGCCTTCGACAGAGATCTATAGAATGTACTGTCGCGCCTTGGCCATGCGTGACATCGATATTTGCTATCAAATACCCTATCTTGGCATGAGTCGTGACTGTGCAAAAATTCTGAGCCTGACCTCTTCTCCGTCACCAACCCGCTGTTTGCAGCATGCCGGCTCACGGTATGCCGACCTTGATGACGTTCGTCGCTGTTATAAGGATAGCCTTGAACATTTTTTCGAGGACTACAGCCGCAGAACGGCGGAAGAAATTGCTGTTGCTGAGAATATTGACACTTTAAAACCGGACGATATTTCGATGATGAAATGCTTGGAAATGGACAGCCGATGGACATACAACAAGCAGATTGCCCCCTCGCCTGACAAATGCATTTTCGATTTGGCGCTGCAGTTGAAAAATTCAAATATCTGCAAACTTATTCCTGATCCTTATGAGGGACCAAACTTCCCCTGGAGTCGTAATAATTGTGCGCAGGAAATACAGAATAACAGCGACCCGCAATGAGGAGACAGTGTCTTCTTAGCTACGAAGAGGCAAATGCACAGGCAGATAAAATCTTCTCAGTCCGCGGCAGAAGACACGCATTACCCCAGTCCTTTAGACTGGCGATGATAGCGCGGCACTTTCTGGCTATCGCCAGTCTCGTTATGGGGTTCTCGCTCAGTGGCTGCTCGCCCATCGAACAATCAACCATCACCCTGCAGACCAATGCTGAGACCTTGACGACCAAGACCGGGCAGCCTGTGTTGGAAGTCATTCAGTTGAAAAGTCTGCCCAATATTTTCGGCAAGGCCGATCTTTATGGTCGCCGTACCGTCACCGGCGCTGTGAGCGTGCATTATGCAGGCTTGCGCGACGGTCAGGCCGTATTCAACCTCCGCACCATCGCCATCGTCACGGGCGCGACAACAATGAACAGTACCCCCGGCGCCGGCGCCGACCATATTCCGACCGGCAAGTTCGACGCCCCTGATCAGCCCGCACTCGCGCTGCTGCCGGCCGCCCTCTTGCCGGCGCTGCCGCCGCAAACCCGGGCAACCGATCTGGGCTTAAAGGAAATTGTGGTTGCCTTGCAGAGTGATTCAATGAATTTTTCAGCGGCTGGCAAACTGGTCTCGCTCAGCCAGGCGGACGCGCAGCAGGTGATCTATACGGTCGCTGACGCCCCGTAACACCGCGCCAGTCACTCAATGGTTACGGCCGTCCCCACTCAACCGAACGGATGGCCAGCC
>CAYOGS010000418.1:0-1840 GCA_964403435.1 uncultured Rhodospirillales bacterium
CGCGACCTTCGACGCCGCCTATGCTGCAGCGCAGCGCCGCGCCAAGGCAGAGAGAACTGACCTTCGTGCATCCCTATGACGACCCAGATGTGATCGCCGGCCAGGGCACCATCGCTATGGAAATCCTGCGCCAGCATCAAGGTTCACTTGACGCACTCTTCGTCGCTGTGGGCGGTGGCGGCCTTATCGGCGGAATCGCGGCCTATGTGAAACGGCTACGTCCAGAGATCAAGATCATCGGCGTGGAGCCGGTAGACGCCGCTTCGATGCATGATTCGCTCAAGGCGGGTCGGCGTGTTACTTTGCCTCATGTCGGCCTCTTCGCCGACGGCGTGGCAGTGAAGCAGCCGGGCAAGGAAGGTTTTCGTTTAGCACAACAGTATGTGGACGAGGTTATCCTTTGTGATACTGATGCCATATGTGCCGCGCTCAAAGACGTGTTCGAGGATACGCGCGCTATTCTGGAGCCAGCTGGTGCGCTGGCCATCGCCGGCTTGAAGACCTATGCCGCACGGCAAAAGAAGCCCGGCCAGACTTTCGCTGCTATCGCATGCGGCGCCAACATGAATTTCGATCGGCTCCGCTTCGTAGCCGAGCGCGCCGAACTAGGCGAGCAGCGCGAGGCAGTCTTCGCCGCTACCATCCCGGAACATCCGGGCAGTTTCCATACCTTCTTGGAACTCTTGGGGCAGCGGGCGATCACGGAGTTCAATTACCGCTATGCCGACAACGCACAAGCGCATGTCTTTGTGGGCGCCACCATCCAGAACCGTGCCGAGGTTTTAGAGCTGTTCCGCAACTTGCGGCAGCACGGCATCGCGACAATTGATCTGCATGACAACGAAATGGCCAAACTTCATATCCGGCATATGGTGGGTGGTCGGGCACAGGCTGCTGACGAAGTGCTTTATCGGTTCGAATTCCCGGAGCGCCCTGGTGCTTTAAGAAAATTCCTGACTTCCGTCGGCGGGCGCTGGAACATCAGCCTTTTCCATTACCGCAACCATGGTGCGGATTATGGCCGTGTTCTAGTTGGCCTCCAGGTGCCGGCCAAGGACAAGGCCGCCCTGCGTGCCTTTCTAAAGCAGCTGGACTACCCCCATACCGAAGAAACCGACAATGCTGCTTATCGGATGTTTTTGCGTTAGCCGACCCAGAGCATTTTCTGTTCGTATACGCTCACACGAAACTTTCTAACGCGGGTTAGCCGCTGGCTGGGTCACAGCAGGTTGAGTAACCGCCGACGGCGGCTGTGGTTGGTGGTGCTGCGCCACATAAAGTGCGGTGCTGATGGTCGCAGCAGAACACAGCGCATAGGCCGCCAGCCACCAACTGTCACGCCGTGTCCAGGGCTTTAGTGGTTCTTCTGGCTTAATTAACAAGGGGGGACCGAAAGACATTTTTTACTCCAACCTGGTTTCCAGTGTAATTTTACACTAACACTGTCAAATGGTTAAACAAATTGTTTCATGGACAGGGTGCACCCGCCCTGTGCTATGAATTGGCCGCTGGTCACGGGCTGTCTTTAACCACAGAGGTTCCGATGCGACATCAGTTAAGCTGGTGCTTATCCGTTATGGCGCTCTTGCTGCCAATGACAGTTTTTGCGGCAGAAGTTGAATATAATCCGCCGGCAGCCAACCAGAAAACCGCCTTCATCAAATTCAAGGGTATACTGGCGAAGGGCGACGCGCTGAAATTAGGCAATACACTTGAAGTAGCCCAAAAAACTGGCAAGCAGCTGGCCGTTGTACTTGATCTCAGCGGTGGCGATGACAGCGAAGCCATCCTGACTGGACGCCTCATTCGTTCCTTCCAAGCCGACACCTATCACGACTAC
>CAYOGS010000419.1:0-1837 GCA_964403435.1 uncultured Rhodospirillales bacterium
CTCTATGCCTGGTATGGCGATATGACACTCACCAGTCACGGTTGGCCGATGCTGAAGCTAGGCAAGATGGGCGTGGTGGTGGAATTTCATCCGCCGGTCGCTAATACGGATTATCCCGACCGCAAGGTCCTTGCACGCTATTGTGACGCGCAGGTGCAGGCCGGTGTAGTGCAGGCCTTGACCGGCCGCGCACGACCGGAGCTGCCGGCGCTTGCGACACCGGAGCAAGGCCCTTGATGGAAAATCGCCAGCCAACGCGCAAGAACGTGCATGTCAAAAGCTGGGGTTGTCAGATGAATGTCTATGACAGCCAGCGCATGGTGGATTTGCTCGCGCCGCACGGTTATGCGCCGACGGCTGACGTGGAGACGGCAGATCTAGTGATTCTCAACACCTGCCACATCCGAGAAAAGGCTACGGAAAAGCTGTTTTCTGAACTCGGGCGGTTGCAGGAAACGCAGGCTCAACGCGCCAAGCTGGGCCAGGAGATGCACATCGCCGTTGCCGGTTGCGTCGCACAGGCGGAAGGGCCAGAGATTCAGCGGCGCGCGCCATACGTCAGTATGGTCTTCGGTCCGCAGACCTATCATCAACTGCCGGAAATGATCGCCAAGGTCGCGCGCGGTGCCGGCCAGCAATTAAACACGGATTTCCCGGCGGAGAGCAAGTTCGACCATCTGCCGCCGGCCTCGGCGGCCGGCGCCTCTTCGGCATTTCTTTCGATCCAGGAAGGCTGCGATAAATTCTGTTCTTTCTGTGTCGTGCCATATACACGTGGCGCGGAATTTTCGCGCCCCGTCGCAGCGGTGCTCGATGAAGCACGGCGTCTGGTTGAGAGTGGAGCCATTGAACTCACGTTGCTAGGGCAGAATGTCAATGCCTATCACGGCGCTGATGCGGGGGGAGCGGTCTGGAGCCTAGCGCGACTCTGCACAGAACTCGCAGAGATTCCCGGCTTGCGACGCCTGCGCTATACCACGTCACATCCGTTGGAGATGACGGATGATTTGATCGCCGCCCACCGTGACCTGCCTGTTCTCATGCCGTTCCTGCATTTGCCAGTGCAGAGTGGGGCAGATAAAATCCTGGCTGCCATGAATCGCCGCCACACGGCGGATGAATATCGCCGCGTTATTGAGCGGCTGCGCACCGCTTGTCCGCAAATCGCGTTGTCCTCGGACTTCATTGTCGGTTTTCCTGGCGAGACCTCTGCGGATCATGCCGCCACTTTGCAACTGGTTCGGGATGTTGGCTACGCCCAGGCCTATTCATTTAAATATAGTCGCCGCCCAGGTACCCCCGGCGCCGCCATGCCTGGTCAGGTGGCGGAAGCGGAAAAGGATGTGCGTCTGGCGGAGCTGCAAGAGTTGATAATGCAACAACAGAAGTCTTTTAACCACAGCACTGTCGGCCAGATATTGCCCGTGCTGTTCGAGCGGCCAGGCCGCCGTCCCGGACAGTTGCTCGGTCGCAGCCCATATATGCAGGCGGTGCATGCCGTTCTACCAGCCGCGCAGCTGCACAAAATCGTGCCGGTGAGGATTGAATCTGTTGGCAATGTAAGCCTAGGCGGTGTCGTGGCCTAATTTTAATCAAATCTGATTTTGGGGCATGGATGAAAGAGTTGTGCTGTCCAGGCTTTTCGTGCAGCGTACTGATGTATATTACAATTTATTGCGGTTAGCTTTTATGGCTGATGCCGTTCATTCCCAGTTAGGATTGCCACCTGGCGTAGGTGAGGGGGAGCAGGCGCGCTTCAACGGTCTCAAATTGGCTCCACGTTATCTAACGATCACAGTTGCCGCCGATGGCGACATCGGTATCGTGCCACAGCGTT
>CAYOGS010000420.1:0-1801 GCA_964403435.1 uncultured Rhodospirillales bacterium
AATCTACCCGGCCAAGCCCAACGCTTGCCGGGCAGCCCGGTGGTCATCCCGCGCTTGGCCATGACGCACGACACCTTCACCACATACCGTGATGCCAATGCTGCGACGGTCACATCATCGGAAGCGGCACGCACCATCGACTGGCGCCGCAAGATGCGGCGGCACATCCGCACACTTGACCTGTCGGAACCAACGACGACCATGCCGTCCGCGGTGCAGCGGGATATGGCCAATGTTTTACAGCAAGCCTTGCGACCCTCACCCCAACGCGCCCAGGCACCGCTTGCCGCTCGACAGAGCCGGCGTTAACCAGAAACTTGGCCCCTTTCGATGGTTGTGCAGCCCCCGAATGACCACTGAAGACTGATTAATTTCATGGTTACGCCTTATAATGTGATTTCAAGATAGCCGATGGTATGTCGTGTCTGATTTAGAACAAAAGAGTGCCTTTAAAGCTGCCGCCCGCTTGACTACTGGCACGACGAGGAACGTCGTGGTTGGGATCGGCATCGGTCTAGGCTTGGTTTCGGGCGCCCTTGCACTGCAGACGGCACATCAAACGCTGCGCCTGAATAACACCATGCAGTTCGTGGCGGCGCAGCCGGAAAAGGCCGCGCCCACCGCACGCGATTTGTCCTTTGGTCCTTTTACTGAAGATGCCAATCAGCGGATTTTCGCCCAGCTGGCGCTTAAACTCGCACCTAACAACCAAACGGTGGCTTATGCGAAGCTGTCGGAGATGGGCAACAGTCACTATGTGATTATGCACAATGCCGTGAAGCTGGAGGAAAAAATGCTGGATTGCCGGATCACACCGGAAACCTGCAGTCCGGCATTGGACAAATTCCGCCAGCTCATTGATACGTCGCGCACGATAACTGATCCTACGACCAAGGCGCTGTTGGTCAATGCCTGGGTTAATACCGCCATTGCTTATGACAACGGCCTAATCCAGTCGCAGAAAACGTCCAAGCCGCGCCCCGCGCCAGATTTGGTCGAAACATTGGAAAGTGGCAAAGGCATTTGTGACCAGCAGGCACAGCTTAAGCTCTATGCCCTCAGCCGCGCCGGTATCGCACAGCAGGATTTGCGTTATGTGGCGCTGATGGTCGTCAAGGAAGGAAAATGGGTTGAGTCACATGCTGTAGTGCTAGCGCGGTTGGACGGCAAAGCCTCCGTGCTGAACGGCCAGCAATATGATCGTGACCTGCCAAACCATGCGAAAGTCAGCGATGAACAGCGTCTCGCTTACAATTCTGCGCTGCAAGACCCACGCGCACTCCTGAATATCGATCACGACGCGCCATTCCGGCAGGGTGGCACCAGTCTTCTCCCGCTTTTTTCCGCCAATTATGTCACCGCTCAGCCTTATCAAGGGATGCTGGACACTGAAAAGCCGCCTTACTATCGCGGCGCGCCATTTGCGCGCCACATGATTTCGCCACGTGTTACTGTGACTGACGTTCCCAATCTGACAGTTGATCAGCAGCTTAGGGTCGGCCGAACCATGACGGACGCGCTACAGTTTCAAGATATTCGGCAATCCACACTCACCTTGCCGACTACGACCATCAATGCTGCGGCAATGAAAGCTGCGGAACGTCGCCCTAAAGGTACAGGTACGCGCTCCAGCGAGGCGACGCCGGGATTATAATGAATGGTCGTCAAGAGCAGGTAACTGAACACCCCCATGCGGCACATAATGGCCGCGCCTGTAAAACTCAGCGCGGTGGTGCGTTCCGTCTGGCGCAAGCGGCTTTGTGCATTTTTTCGGAGTTTTATACTTTGGTGGGTTTAAAGT
>CAYOGS010000421.1:0-1801 GCA_964403435.1 uncultured Rhodospirillales bacterium
GCATTGTACAGGCTACGCAGCAGCAGGCAGCGCAACAGCAAGCGGCGCAGCAGCGTGAGTTGAGCGAGAAGCTGGCGATGGCGGAGCGCAACATCGCCACCATGCGTGCCCAAGCCTTGGCACAAGTGCAGGAAGCGGCTGCGGGCGTGGCGACCGCCATGGTCAAGCAATTGGGCGGCACAGCGTGAACGGAGAGGCTGATGCAGGAACTGCTTGAAAATCCATACCTTTGGACTGGCTTCTCACTGCTGGTGCTGATTATCATCGCGCTGAAAAAAGCGCGCGCGCCGGTGCAAGGCTGGCTGGATGGCGAGATTGAGAAAATCAAAACCGATCTGGAGCAAGCCCGGCAATTGCGTGCCGAGGCTGAGCAATTGCTACTCAGCTATAAGCAAAAAGAGCAGGAGGCCTTGCGCGATGCCGCCGCAATGGTGGCGCAGGCCGAGCGTGAAGCTGAGCAGCTGCGTGCCAGCGCGACCCGAGATCTGCAGGAACGGCTGCAGAGGGCGGAGCAGCAATCCTTGGAGCGCATTTCCCGAGCCGAGGCTGAAGCGGTGGCAGACGTGCGCCGCGCCGTGATTGATGTGGCCGCGCAAACCAGCGCGCAGCTGCTGCGCGAACAGATGGCCGGCCCCCAGGCCGCCAGCTATCTCGACCGCGTGATTGCCGATCTGCCGCAACAGCTGGCCAAGAAGCAGGTGGCGTGAGCGGTCCATTTTCTAGACCTAAACAGGCGCTGCTATAGTAACCAAGGCGTTTTCCTGAAAGTTTTTGACAAGGCACCCTGAATCCAGTAAGTAGTTCTTAATCCCGCTGCGGTATCGTTGGCAGATTATTGGTGCCAGCCCCTTTCTCGGCCGGATGATTTTTCCAAGACCCCTGCGTTATGTGCCAGCTATTTTGCTGTGCTTCCGCAACCAGGGCTTAACTTTCCCTATCCTTCCCTTCTAGCCCCCATAGACCGATGAATCTGCGCGAACTGAAAGCCAAAACCCCCGCCGAACTGCTGACGTTCGCGGAAGAACTCCAAATTGAAAATGCGGGCACCCTGCGGAAGCAGGATATGATGTTCGCCATCCTAAAATCGCTGGCCGAAAAGGATCAGGCGATTTATGGCGAGGGTGTGCTGGAAGTGCTGCAGGACGGTTTCGGTTTCCTGCGCTCGCCAGAGTCCAACTATCTGCCTGGGCCGGACGACATTTATGTCTCGCCCAGCCAGGTGCGGAAATTCGGTCTGCGTACCGGCGATACGGTGGAAGGGCAAATCCGCTCGCCGAAGGACGGCGAACGCTATTTCGCACTGCTCAAGGTCAACAACATTAACTTCGACGATCCGGACAAGGTACGGCATCGTATTAATTTCGACAATCTGACCCCGTTGTATCCCAATAACCGGCTGAAGCTGGAAACGCAGGATCCGACGAAGAAGGAATTCACCACGCGCATCATTGACCTTATCTCGCCTCTCGGCAAAGGACAGCGTGGCCTTATCGTGGCACCGCCACGCACCGGCAAGACCGTGATGCTACAGAATATCGCGCACGCCATTTCCGTCAATCATCCGGAAGTCTATCTCATCGTGCTGCTGATTGACGAGCGGCCGGAAGAAGTGACCGATATGGCGCGTTCTGTGAAAGGCGAAGTTATCAGCTCCACGTTCGACGAGCCGGCGGCGCGGCATGTGCAGGTCGCGGAAATGGTGATCGAAAAGGCTAAGCGCCTGGTCGAACATAAGCGCGACGTGGTCATTCTATTGGATTCCATCACACGCCTGGCGCGCGCCTATAACACTGTTGTACCG
>CAYOGS010000422.1:0-1788 GCA_964403435.1 uncultured Rhodospirillales bacterium
CGGCAATCGTCTTGCTCGTCTTCTTCTTGCCTTGCTGCATGCGACTCTGGGTGCGTTGTCTGGCTGCACCTAGAACTTTATCCGTATCTGGCTGCGGAGTGTCGACGAGCTTCCCTATATGCGCTTTCCGCCGTAACGCTGCGGTCTGTGAATATTCGAGTTCGGCCCAACTGTTCCTCGTATCGGCCCGTTGAACTTGATCTTGGGTCCGTTGTCTGCCTGCTCCGTGAGCGTTCCGAGCCCGCATCACATCGACGATAAAACGCTCTCGTTTGTCAAAATAGGCCTGGACGACTTGCGGCGAAGGAGCCTGTGCCATCTGCTGGCGCAATACACTTAGCTCCAGACCTTCCTTGATGCCGAAGCCTAGGGCAGGATCTCTGAGCCTGCCAAAGAGTCGTGCCCCCATCGCGGCGATGCGTTCGGGGGAAGCCCCTTGCTTCTGGCGTTCGGACAGATGCCAGAGGACATATCTGCGGGCTTGCTTTGCGTAGCGCTGCTGTGCCTGTTTGTCCTTGAGGTAGACATCAACTGGAACATCCGGCTTTAAATTTGCGCATGTACGGGCTGCAGTGCGGCTAAAGCCATGATTGTGTTCTTGAACAGATAGGGATCGAACTTCGCCATACTCTTGAGGCGTAGCGTTCCTTCTCCCCATTAAATCCTTAATACGCTGGAAAGCTTCTTGCCTAGAGCTTTGCTCTTCAACGCTAAGTGGTCGATTGCGTTCGGCTACCAAAGCCTGCACTGCCCCTTGGCTGTTGCCTTGGCGTGCAGAGGTGTTGTCGTAAACAGGTGCATCAAATGTGCCACGTCGCCAGATCGTGATGCGGTCGCATAGGCCGAGGTGCTCTACCTCGCCCAAAGTCTTCAGTAGGTCTCTGGCATGCTCATCATGGATCGGCTTGGGTACAAACCGCGCACGAGGCGCCCCAGTAGGGTTAGTCGAATCATTGTTCTTGCCTTGTTCATGCCGGTCTAGAACTCCAAGCCAGCTATCGATACCTCTGGCGGCGACGGCATGCATTTCAACCTTGTATCCTGCCGCGCGGGCATAGGCTATGCGCTCTTTGACGCGCGCCGTATTTGCTCCCGTGCCGTCCAAAATAATGTTGGTCTGCCGCACAACACCTTCTAGAAAAGCTTCCTGCGTCCAGTCTCCAACGTCAGCTTTGCTTGCCGCTGTGCGGCTATCGCGCCTGATGTTACCGTGATAGTCACGGTTGTATTTACGAAGATCATCGGGATCAATAAGGACAGAACCACCAGAAGATGCTAACCGCTCCTCTAATGCCTTACTTAATCCAGATTTCCCTGCACCCGCTTGACCAACTAAGAAAATAACTGTGGGGTCTACTGAAGGGCTCTTACCCGTGAAAAGACGTCTGGAAATGCGCTTGTCATAGATGTCTTGACGAGACACCTGCGCATCCCGGTTAGGGCTTTCTTCTTGTGTTGGTTCTTGGTTTGTCATCCGATAGAGCCAGTTATTTGCTGCTGTTGCTCAGTTCTTTTTGTTTCTTGCGGTACGCAGCGAGTCTAGCGTCAGATGCATTCTTCTGCTCGCGGACAAAGTTCAATATCTCACGGCCTTGTTCAGTATCAGCTGCACACGAATAACCTGCCTGGCTGACGCTGATCAATACATCTAACTTCTCGTTGAGCTGATCAAGAAGCTTTTGGTTGTTGGTTTCTTCCGCTTCATCAATTTGATCATGAAGTGCAATAAGGCGATTGGTCATTTCATCACGCCAGCTCTCAATCTCTTCATCGAGATCAAGTACCTTC
>CAYOGS010000423.1:0-1781 GCA_964403435.1 uncultured Rhodospirillales bacterium
CTCACCTTCCTGGAATTCAATTACATGATATTGCAGGGCTATGATTTTTTGGAATTGAACAAGCGGCATGGCTGCGTTCTGCAAATGGGCGGCTCCGACCAGTGGGGTAATATTCTGCAGGGTGTGGAGCTAGGACGGCGCATCGCAGATAAAGAACTGTTCGGCCTCACCTCCCCGCTCATCACCAAGGCGAACGGTGAGAAGATGGGCAAGAGCGTTGCCGGCGCTGTCTGGCTGAAGGCAGATAAACTTTCGCCTTACGATTACTGGCAATACTGGCGAAACACCGACGACGCCGATGTCGGCCGCTTCCTCCGCCTATTCACGGATGTGCCGCTAGCTGAGATTGTGCGCCTTGAGCAATTGAAGGATGCTGAAATCAACGAGGCCAAGAAAATCCTCGCCACCGAAGCTACCAAACTATGCCATGGCGCGGCGGCCGCTGATCAAGCGGCAGGCACGGCGGCGCAGGCCTTCACTGGCGGTAACGCAGCAGGTTTGCCAACCTATATACTGGCGACCGGCGAAACTGTCCGTGTAATTGACATTATCGTCAAACTTGGTATGGCGGCTTCGGCCGGAGAAGCCAAGCGGCTTATTGAGCAAGGCGGAGTCAAAATTAACGATGTTCCCGTTACGGCCACAACCACGAGTCTAACCACCACTGATTTAGTGGCTGAAGATACCATCCGGCTGCTCGTGGGCAAAAAGCGGCATGGATTGGTGAAAAAGTCCCAATAGTTTCTGATATTGCAGGCTATGCTGCGGGTATCGCAGGTTAGTTGAGGCACTATGGCCAATCTGACACAAGCCGACATGGAATTCATGCGCGCTAACCAGGTGGCGTTGCGCTTTCAGCATGCAAAACATCATGCGAACTTCAAACGCGACGGCGCAATACGGGGTGATGCCTATTCCCTGGGTTATCAAGGCCCATGGGGCGACGACCCGACGAAAATGCAGACGGCAATCCGCACGGTAGCTGCCAGTGTCTTTGAATCAAATGTCGGGTCTTCAAATGACGAAGGTACGTTTTTGCTACTAAAAGACGTTCCCGGCGCCAGCCGGCCAGACACGGATCGATCGTATCAGACGCTCTATCCTGTTGGCGCTTTCACGCAGTTCAAGACTGATCAGGTCATCGGCGAAGTGCCAGTGACCCACGCAGATTTGACCAACGGCATCAAGCGCGACAGTCGGGATTATGACAGTCGCCACGCGGTGGCCGACTATCTAACTGACAGGATCGTCCAGCGCATTCAAGAAGCGCATGCTTCAGCTCTCCTCGCCGGTCTAAAAACGGATGTAAGCGCTCGCGGTAACCGTCGCAGCGGCGGTTATGGCGCCTTGCGCTCCGATCACACCGAAACTCCGCCCGATACAGGCATAACTAGCCGTATTCCTTGCAAGACCAATTTTCAGCCGGACAGTTAAGCCACCCCTTTAGTCTTGCTGCCCTCCAGATAAGCCGTCTGAATTTCAGGATTTGCCAGTAGTTCTGCGCCGCTGCCGCTCAGCGTAACCTGACCAGTCACCATCACATAGCCGCGATGCGCGAGCCGGAGTGCGTGATGTGCGTTTTGCTCCACCAGAAATATCGTGGTGCCGAGTTCCTGGTTGATGGTACGAAGAATCGAGAAAATTTGCTTCACCACCAGCGGTGCCAGCCCCAACGAAGGCTCGTCCAACAGCAGCAGGCGCGGCCGCGACATCAGCGCGCGGCCAATAGCCAACATCTGCTGCTCGCCACCCGAAAGCGTGCCCCCCCGTTGTGCCGCTCG
>CAYOGS010000424.1:0-1775 GCA_964403435.1 uncultured Rhodospirillales bacterium
CCACATTCTCTAGTCGAATAAGCGGTGAGCGCATTTCCTTCGGCTGCGGAAAGGTAAAGGCTGTGACGCGCTCTGCGATGACCGCATCGACGATGTCCATACGCTCGATCGCTTTTAAGCGACTTTGCGCCTGCCGTGCTTTGCTCGCGGTAGCACGGAAACGATCAACAAACTTCATCGCATGGGCCTTTTGCGCCATTTGCTTGTCGTGCAGCATCTGTTGGTTCATTAGCTTCTCGGCACGTTGCCGCTCAAACTGGTCATAATTGCCGGTGTACGGAACCAATCGCTGATTTTCGAGATGAAGAATGTGGTCAACTGTTTTGTTCAAGATATCGCGGTCGTGGCTGATGATAATTAGAGTGTCGCGATAGCGAGCCAGGAACCCCTCCAACCAAATCATCGATTCAAAATCGAGATGGTTGGTTGGCTCGTCGAGCAACAAAACACTGGGCCGCTTAAACAGCACAGCCGCCAACGCCACACGCGCCCGCCAGCCGCCGGAGTATGCCGTAATGGGCAGCATCTGTGCCGCTTCATCAAAGCCCAAACCTGCCAGAATGGATGCCGCCCGCGCAGGCGCGTCATAAGCGTCAATATCGGTCAAACGCTCATAAATCGCACCAATACGCTCAGGGTCCGTTACAGTCTCTGCTTCCTGCAACAGCTTAGCACGCTCCGTATCGGCTGAGAGGACGATATCCAGCAGTGACGAGCCGTCTTCCTGCATATCCTGCCGCACTACGCCGAGCGTGGCGTTTTTAATCAGCGCAATCTGACCACTATCCGGGCTAACTTCGCCCGCGATAATCTTGAACAGCGTCGACTTCCCAGCCCCATTTGGGCCCACCAGACCGATACGATGTCCCGCCGGAATGTTGACTGAAACATTATTAAATAATGTGCGTGAACCATTGCGATAGTGAATTTCTTGTAGCGATAACATGGTGATAAACTAGCCGAAGGTTGAACATGCAGCATCTCATAGCATCATTGGGAAGCAGATGTAAGAAAAGTGGCATTTCCATCACAATGCCGCGATCTGAGTTTAATCCCGAACAGAGTTTAATATTCTCGCCACTGTACCTGCTTTGAGACTACTTTGGCGAATGAGCAACCGGTCACTGGTATCTGTGCGTGAATATTTCGACCTGGCTAAGGCTAGGAATAAGTAGCCGGCACAGTGTCCGTGGTGATACCCTTGATCTGATAAGTTTTTCTGGTGGTGCTGAAATTTCCGCGTCACGGCGACAGACCCTGTGATGGTGTCAAAAGCCTGTGGTCATGGGCCGTTGGCATCGCACCCCAAACTAGTCGCGATGCCACCAATGGTGAGCCTAGCCTCTAGCCTGCTATAGCCACGATAGCCATTGGTAACATTTGCCCAGTTCTTTCTTACTATGTGGCCACTCGCCCGGCGAGCGCGTAGAATCCGATAATCTCGATCGTGCAGGTGTTCGCCTGGCCCACCCTGTCATAGCATTGAATAATGCCTAAATTGCCGAATGGCCCGCCGACAATTTCCTGCAGCTCGAGCCGTGACTAGGTTTACAAATTGCCGGTTAGGTTAATTTCAAATCTTCGCTTAAATCCTGCTGCGCAGCCTTTTTTCAACCATCTGGCACACATAACTTTTCACAGCAATCCAGGCCATACCCAAATAACATTACCCGACATGTCATTGGATGCCATGTATAGGGTCCGACTATAAGCTACCGACCTTGACATCCCGGCAGGCAGGATTTTAGCTCTGCTTCACAATTGAAACGAGCGCC
>CAYOGS010000425.1:0-1768 GCA_964403435.1 uncultured Rhodospirillales bacterium
GGCGACATTCTAATCCTGCCCCTGACCGAAGGTGGCAGACGGGAGTGTGTAACGATCCAGTCCAAACAGGTGGCCGAGCGCTATATTCGGGAGTTCGATTTGTTTTGGAATATGGGCAATTCTGGTGAAAAACGCCTTAAAAAGGCACGAAAGTAATTTAATCAATCATGCATGGTAGGCGGTTTTGGTACATTGTTCGCTGCTCTGAATAGCGATCCGTGCCAAGGAACCATGCGCCACAATTATGGTTTATTGAACTGAGGGCATTATGACGGAAGAGAACAAACAAAAATCAGACCTGCAGAAGGCACTCGACCTCGACATGGAGATTGAGGACTGGGAGATGCAGGTAACTGGCCGCCTTATATCGCTTCACAATCAAATTGATGAAGCGGAAGAAGCCAACAACCAAAAGCTTGTTGATCAGCTCAACGAGAAACTAGACGTCTGGATTAACGTCAGCCAGGCAGGTTATTCGTGCGCAGCTGATACTGAAGAAGGCCGTGAGATATTGGACTATGTCCGCGAGCAGAAGAATGCATCTGAAGCAAGACTTGCTGCATACCGCAAGAAACAAAAAGAACTGAACAACAGCAGCAAATAAACTGGCTCTATCAGATGACAAATCAAGAACCAGCACAAGAAGGAAGCCCTAACCGGCATACACGGATGTCTCGTCAAGACATCTATGACAAGCGCATTTCAAGACAGCTTTTCTCTGGCAAACGCCAGTCACCGTCTCCAACGGTCATTTTCCTAGTTGGACAAGCTGGAGCAGGGAAGTCTGGTCTGAGAAGGGCGCTAGACGAGAAACTTCTACCACAAGGTAGGCCAGTTGTTATCGATCCGGACAGATTGAGAGACTATAACCCTGAATATTTTGGGAACATTCGCCGCGATAGCCGTACTGCGGCAAGCAAAGCAGAGGTTGGAGATTGGACACAGGAAGCTTTTCTTGAAGCTGTAGTGAGACAAACCAACATTATATTGGACGGCACGGGAGCCAATACAACACGTGTTAAAGAGCGCATAGCTTATGCGCGTGCGGCAGGATACAAAGTTGAAATGCATGCCGTCGCTACCAGAGGTATTGATAGCTGGCTTGGCGTTCTGGATCGACATGAGCAAGGCAAAGAAGGAGACCGGGCTAATCCTCAAGGTACTCCAGGTGCACGCTATGTCCCCAAGTCCATACATGATGAGCATGCTAGAGACCTACTGAAGACTTTAGGCGAAGTAGAGCACCTCGGCCTATGTGACCGAGTCACGATCTGGCGACGCGGGGCCTTTGATACACCAGTTTACGACAACACCAATGCACACCAAGGCAACAGCCAAGGAGCTGTGCAGGCTTTGGTAACCGAGCGTAATCGGCCACTTAGCGTCCAAGAGCAAGGCGCCCGGCAAGAGGTATTCCAACGCATTACGGATTTTATGGGGAGAAGGAACGCTACGCCTCAAGAGCATGGCGAAGTTCGATCCCTGTCTGTCCAAGAACATAATCATGGCTTTAGCCGCACGGCGGCGCGCACATGTTCAAACCTTAAGACGGATGTTCCGGTCGACGTCTATTTCAAGGACAAACAGGCGCAGCGGCGCTACGCGAAACAAGCTCGTCGATATGTCCTATGGCATTTGTCCGAACGCCAGAAGCAAGGGGCTTCCCCTGAACGCATCGCTGCGATGGGGGCACGACTCTTTAGCAGGCTCAGGGATCCAGCCCTAGGCTTCGGGATCAAGGAAGGTCTGGAGCTAAGTGTATTGCGCC
>CAYOGS010000426.1:0-1763 GCA_964403435.1 uncultured Rhodospirillales bacterium
CCTAAGCACCGTGTCATAATGAGCGGCGCGCAGTCCGAGGCCGAAACCATTTAGCATTGCGTGACCATGACTAAAGTAAGTGGGCATGGTTGTGCCATGCCCACCCTCTGACTATTCTGCTTTCGGTGATTCTTTGGTGGCGGGTTCTAACTTGCCGCCATCCTTCTCACAGGCGCCTGCTGCGACCATCTTGAACGCATCAGGGTCATTGTCTTTAGTAGCGCACGAGAAGGCACCAGAGGCTGACTTACAGTCATTCTTGCCAGCCTTGGCGATGCCGTAGCATTTTTCCATGGCGGCTTTTTCCATTTTATTGGCGGCTTCTTCGTTCGCCATTGCGGGGGTTGTGGCGGCGAAGATCACGCCGGCCAGGGCAGCAGTCAACACGGTCTTGTTCATTGTTAGTTCCTCTTATTTTTGAGTGGGAGGCGTAAGCCTACAGGACATTATTCGGCGACCTTGCGCCGCCGGTTACATTTTAGGACAAAAATCGATTCTACCAGGCCAGAATTTTGCGTCCAGCCAACCAGCCAAACAAACCCAGCACAGAAATTGGCAGGAGGTGCCAAGTAAATAAGTGCAACACGTCGTCATTGGATTCCACGAATTTCAGTGACAAGTGCCCAATGGCGCCGGAGACCAGCATTGCAAGCAGCCCGGCGCGACGAGGCATTACGGTTGCGCCACGACGAATTTGCCACAGCATAAGACTAGCAGGTAGCGGCGCAAATAGCGTGATGCACAGCGCACACTCTAAACCACTATGGTCAATATCAAGAGGGTGGGCGGTGGCTGCTGAAACGAAAGCCCGATAAAGTAACAACGCGGCATACGCCACAAAGATTGGCAAGGGAGCAAGCAACAACCAATGTTGCTGCCGGAAATCCGGAAAGGAATGCCAGAAAGAGCTCGTGGCTCCAGTAATCACCAGCCCCAGGAGCAGCAGCATTTCCAATATGAAAAGCGGCTCATTTAGCCGAGCGCTTAAATCAAATCGCAGCCCGAGATATGCGACAAGCACAACGAAAGCAATGAGAGTAATGCCCCCCCAAATGCTGCACATCACCCAAGGATTTGTAGCACGCACGGGTTTCGTGACCTCGCGTGTTAGACCAGTGATGAACTCTTCCGTCCGCATCAACCGCCCTCAAGTTTGCGTCGCAGCAATTTATAGGCACGGTGCGCCGCCACTTTCACGGCAGAAACATTCATACCCATTTTCTCCGCTACCTCCTGCACGCTCAGGTCTTCACCATACATATGTTGCAAAATTGCCCTTTGCTTGGTGGGTAAAGTCTCCATGCCCCTTCGGATATCTTCGCCCCATTCCAGTCCTTCGGTTACATCATGCCCGAAATTTTCACTAATATCTTGAATATCAATCTTATTATGATCGTTTTGCCGATACCGGCCGCGCCAGTGGTCATGCAGGCGGTAGCGGGCAAGCGCCATCACCCAGGGCAGTAGCGGACGATCCGGCTCATAGGTGTGCCTTGCCTTGTGCACCGAAAGCAAAATATCTTGGACAACATCTTCCTTGTCTTGCGGCTTCAGTCGGCTTGACAGATTTCGTCGCAACTGCATGGCCAACTGTTCAAGCAGTCGGCCATAGGCGCGCTGATCGCCCAGTAAGGCTGCCGCCATGAGCGATTCGAGCGAAGTATTTTTTGGCGGCGGCGGCGTCAAACTTGTAACCACGTCCGAGGTTAATGCGAAATCATCGTTGAAGTCTAGCAGACTTAACTTAGCCAACAAGGCAGGGC
>CAYOGS010000427.1:0-1758 GCA_964403435.1 uncultured Rhodospirillales bacterium
AACTCACCAGCCGATCCCCCACCGGCAGCACTCCGTTCACCCCAGCAGTATGGGCAAAAATATTCCGTATCATGCCACGGTCTGGTGACGGGTGCTGGATCAAGGCACGCGGTGTAGGCATTATTCCTGCTCCTGCAGTAGCAGCATCGCCCAAACAATCTCTGACGACCGCGGCCAAGGGGAACTGTGTTGGGTATGCTTGCCGAGCACAATGAACGAGCGAGGTTTCATTCTCGGCCCAAAATGCTGTCCATTGCCTGGCCCAAGGCGCCTGTTTTAAAGCAGGGTCAAGTGCCGCCCATTCGTCAAGCGTGCTCTGCAGGCTTCGCGCGGCTCGACTGGGATCGCGCAACCTTTCATCCAGAAAGTCCGGATTTGCCAACAAGGCCGCCGCTTTTTTTGCATCATCTTTTTCTCCTGTCGCCAGTAGATGGCTGGGCAGCCAATCAAGCGCATAGGCGGCACCGCGCAAAATGTAGGAACGTTTCCGTTGAGGCGCCCAAGCTTGCTCCGCCCACTCAAGCAAGTCGCTTCTCGCACCTATACAGGCCTGCTGCTCATCAAAGATCTTACCAAAGGCCATGGCCAAACGCGGATGGGCGAAGCCGTAGGTCTTCTCATGCGCGCCTTCGAGAATGGTTAGCCAACGGCTGAACCGATGGTGCCATGTTACTATATTAAGTATTGCTTCCCGCTTGGTATCAACCTTCTTCAATTCACCAACCTTCTTCAATTCACCGGCTCGTATCGGACCGAGTGTTACCGCCAATAGCTGAAAAACATATTTTGTTTCATCAGTCCAATTGGGTTCCCCTCTGTCTACATTGCCGATACGGGCCATTTCTTGCTTTAAATAATCATCAAATGATGCCGGTAAATTTTGTATAATCTCCATTCGCTGTCGCGGCGTGGCTAGAGACGGAAACCGCTTGATAAAATCCTCAATCACGTAGGTGAGGAACAATGGCAGTCCTTCGGTCGTCTCGTGTAGTTTCTGTGCCAACTGACTCCGCTCGTCTGGTGACAACGTCCCGGCCTCGATCGTATCTTCCAACCAGCTAACTACGGCATCGTGTTTCAGACCAGCGAGCGCCATATGCGTACCGGGTACCCCCGTATTTAGGCGATCTTTCCAGGCTCTGAGGAATGGTGGCAGCTCATGCGGGGCGGCCCGTCCCGTCACGACAACATATGTGCCGCTTGGTAAATTGGGCTCGACAAATGGTTCTATAAGGCTGGTTGATTCATCCAATCCATCCAGAACAATAATCCGTTTTCTCTGATCAGTATTAGTAGATGCTATTTGAACATATAGGCGATCTCTAAGAGCATTCTTACCTTCCAGCAACTCCTCCACACTGGTTAATTGAAAGCTAAGCCACCCTAAGGCCTGCTCTGGTTGTGTGGTAGCGTTATTCTCATAGTCGTTTCTTATAAAATGTTTTGCCACTAAGTATTGTAGAGGATCGAGGGACTCAACCCAATGAGCCATGAAATTCGATTTTCCGGTGCCGGGAGGTGCGGTAAGAATCAACAGGCCGCGATCATGTTCAGCAATGTAATCATTGAGACGCTTAACATCTTCATCGCGACCATAAGATTTTTTAGTGGTTTCCTTTCTGATCCGCGTTCGCACTTGTTCCGCCGTTTGGCTCCAACTCTGGCGAGGGAGGGCTTCCAGTAATTTCAGAATAATATACGTTGCCCACGCACCAGCCGCGATTTTCTCCAGCAATTCATGATGTGTGGTTGCAAAGG
>CAYOGS010000428.1:0-1741 GCA_964403435.1 uncultured Rhodospirillales bacterium
GCGCAACCGGTTCTTCATTCCACACCACCTCACCATTTATTTGGCATTATAAGCTCGCGGCATGCAATAACGCCCCTTCCCGCGTGCGGTGAGCGGTAAAGGTCACGGCACGAGGATTCACACGATCTTCGGCAGCCAGGATAATCTCCACGGCCGGCACGATGAACTCCGCTCGGCGGCCTATCCTCTTATTCCATTTCTCGTAGCGCGGCGATTCCGTCAACGCGCGATAGTCCTTGGATTTTTTCCAATCTGACAGATCATCGTCGTCCCAGCCTTTCATTTTCGGAAGTTCACGGCGGATGAATTCATTTTCCAGCTTGCTGAAATTTGTACGGCTTAATTCCTGCAACTGGCAATCGAGTTGCTTATCCCAGGCGAATGTGACGCCGCCGAAGGGAATTTTCGCAGCGAAATCAATATCGTGTAGCCGCTGCGCCAGCACTCGCCCAACGACGCGGAAGGTTCCGCCCTGAAGAATTAAATCTTCGCGCCGTTGACTTTCAACATCCACGCCTCGCGCCAGTTGAGCATCGCGCGGGCATTGCTGCTGATCACGGAACCACACGACTTTGTTCAGGTTCTCTTCAACCACGGCACGCGGATTGCGCGTGGCCGACAGTGTGCGGGCGCCAAAACGCAGGGTGGTGTAATCCCCCCGCCTCACCCGGCCTTGCGAAACCCTCGCCAGCTCTGTGCTGCCCCCACCCGTGGTAACCGCGAAGCCCGTGCTATGCGGATTGCCATAGACGATGGCCTTAGCGGCCAATTGAGCCTCCACCGTCTCTGATACCACGTTCACCGCCTGCACCGGCAAGTCCAAAGCCGTCGCCACCCTGGTGCGAAATTCACGTATCGCCTGCGGATTGACGCGGTCGACGGCCCGCACGGCTTCAGTGCATAGGACCGTCACTGTGTCAGCTTTGCTGTTAATGATTTGCTCGCGCACACGCGGCAGAGCCTTAGCAAACATAACCTCAAGTGCCTCAGGATTGAGCTTTGGCGCCGGGTCGTTCGGAAGCTGGCCTTTCGCCAGACCGAGGATTTTATCGTATTTTTCAACCGCTGTAGGCGGATTTTCCGACAAATCGAACACAACCGATTTCAGGCTGTTTGACCCGATATCGACAATGCAGATGGTTTGCGGTTTCTTGAGTGGATTGATGATGGTGGTGGCGGCGTGAATGCCTTCGCCAAACGGCCTAACTACCCACGCCCGACCGGCAGAGCCGGCAACTTCGGGTGTTTCCCTCGACAATCGGTTTCCAGACAAGCTGGTGGGGTTGAACGACGCGTGACTACCATACAGATTTGTTTAAGTGCAACGATTCTTTTGCAGCGCACCATGAGCGTCGTTAACCAACAAGGTAACTTGAAGCAGTTCCGCCGATCATGCTGAGGCAGATGAGCGCTTGCTGCATACTGGCTGATTCGCTAGGGTTTCGGCATATATTTTTCCAATTTTGGAGCGCTCTATGGCGAACATTACCGGCACCACAGGTAACGATGAATTAATTGGCACCAGTGACACTGACACCATTTCCGGCTTGGCCGGAAACGACAAGATCACCGGTGGACTTGGAGCTGATACGCTCTATGGTAATGAAGGTGATGATGAGTTCCTGCTTGGCTCTCCTGATATTGTTTCTGGCTAGGTCATTGATGGAGGCCCAGGTACCAACGCAATTTCAGTTTTTGGCACTACAAATCTTTCAGTAATCACATTCACAAATATCCACAC
>CAYOGS010000429.1:0-1733 GCA_964403435.1 uncultured Rhodospirillales bacterium
GTCGTACCGAGCGGCCGTTTACAATGAATTTCGGGCCGCAACATCCAGCGGCGCACGGCGTGTTACGCCTGATTTTGGAAATGGACGGCGAGATCGTGGAGCGTTGCGATCCGCATATCGGTCTCTTGCATCGCGGCACGGAAAAACTCATCGAACACAAGACCTATCTGCAGGCGACGCCATATTTCGACCGACTCGACTACGTTGCGCCCATGTGTCAAGAGCATGCCTTCGCGCTCGCCGTAGAGAAACTGTTGGGCATCACACCGCCGCCGCGGGCGCAATATATTCGGGTGCTGTTTTCCGAGCTGACGCGCATCCTTAATCACATCCTCAATATCACCACCTTCGCCATTGACGTTGGCGCCGTCACGCCCTCGCTCTGGGGGTTCGAGCAGCGCGAAGAGCTGATGGAGTTTTATGAGCGTGTCTCCGGCGCGCGGATGCATGCCAACTATTTCCGACCGGGGGGCGTACACCAGGATATGCCGCTTGGCCTGGCGGACGACATCATGGCATGGACGGAACGGTTCCCAAAATTCCTCGCCGATCTCGAAACACTGCTAACTGGAAATCGTATCTTCAAGCAGCGTACGGTGGATATTGGCGTCGTTACCAAGGAGCAAGCGCTGGATTGGGGCTTTAGCGGTCCAATGTTGCGTGCCAGCAATGTGGCGTGGGATTTACGCAAGGCGCAACCCTATGACGTCTATGACAAGATGGATTTCGATGTTGTTGTGGGACTGACCGGCGACTGTTATGCGCGCTATCTGGTGCGGATCGAGGAGATGAAGCAATCCGTCCGCATCATGCAGCAAAGTTTGCGGGAAATGCCGGCTGGCCCCGTGAAAGTTGATGACCATAAAATCGCGC
The DNA here is from genome assembly GCA_964403435.1 of uncultured Rhodospirillales bacterium. Lineage (GTDB taxonomy): Bacteria > Pseudomonadota > Alphaproteobacteria > UBA9219 > RFNS01 > JAGOHT01. Next base: position 874 of record CAYOGS010000429.1, read on the forward strand.
CTCCTAAGCGCGCCGAGATGAAGCATTCTATGGAAGCGCTTATTCACCATTTTAAACTTTACACCGAAGGCTATCATGTGCCTTCAGGCGAGACCTATACGGCAGTCGAGGCTCCGAAGGGCGAGTTTGCCGTCTATCTCGTTGCGGACGGCAGCAACAAGCCCTATCGCTGCAAAATCCGCGCGCCGGGATTCGCACATTTGCAGGGCACGGATTTCATGTGTAAAGGCAGCATGCTGGCCGATACAGTGGCGATCATCGGCAGCATGGATGTGGTCTTTGGAGAGATTGACCGATGAGCGCTGTGCATCAGCAATTTGAGCAACCGAAGAGCTTTGTTTTCACGCCGGAGAATCTGGCGCGGGCGAAAGCCATTATCGCCAAATATCCTACCTTGCGGGCGCAGAGCGCGCTGATTCCGTTGCTGCAACTGGCGCAACAGCAACACGATAATTGGTTGCCGCGGGCGGCCATGGATTATGTTGCCGCGATGCTCGAAATTCCACCCATTCGCGCCTATGAAGTCGCCAGCTTCTACACGATGTTCAATCGTGCGCCGGTGGGTAAGCACCTGGTGCAAATCTGCACTACCACGCCGTGTTGGTTGCGCGGGTCAGATGGGATCAAGCAAGCCTGCCGCGAGAAGTTGGGCATCAATCCTGGTCAAACCACTCCAGACGGAGCGTTTACTGTTGTGGAGGTTGAGTGCCTTGGGGCCTGCGTCAACGCGCCGATGGTACAAATTAATGACGACTATTACGAAGACCTGGACAATTCGCTCATGGGTAAAATTCTTGATGATTTAAAGGATGGCAAGCAGGTTCCCGTCGGCTCGCAGACCGGGCGGCGCGGTAGTTGCG
>CAYOGS010000430.1:0-1728 GCA_964403435.1 uncultured Rhodospirillales bacterium
GATCGAAGGCGCAACGCATATCGAAACCTACTGGAAGCAGCCCTACGTGAATCAGGCGGTGGGCAAGCTGACGCGGTTCTACGGCAAGACGCTCTGAGGCGCCGGTTTTTGTGAGATTTATCGAAAGAAGGAGTGAGAAATGACCAGATCGGTAGTTGACGAGCAAAGACGCAAATTCATCGGCACCTCAATGGGGGTTGCCTCCAGCGCGGCGGTCGCTGTCGCCAGTTCCGGGCTGCTCGGCTGCGCCCAAGCGCAGACCCAGCCGGCGGCGCTGAATTCCGGGCGCTATTGGACCGGCTTTCTCAAGCGGCCGGGCACAATTGTTTTGGAATTCCTGGAGCCGATTGCGCCGGGATTGAAGCGAGATGCCTTTATGAGCCTGCTGGAGAGCCGCATCGAAACCGCCACCCATAGACTCCTGTCATGACAGCATTAGCCAAGCGCCGCTGCGATTCCTGCACCGTTTGTTGTATCGATTTGAAAATCGAGACCACGGAATTCCGCAAACCGATCAATGTGCCCTGCCGGCATCTGTGCGGTACGGGTTGCGGTATTTATGAAACCCGCCCGCCTGTGTGCCAGCAATTCCTTTGTGGCTGGCGACTGTTTCCCGAATTGACGGATGATTGGCGTCCCGATTTGAGCGGCGTGCTGGTGATGCGCAGGGCGCCGGCTGAGCTGCCACGCGCCTGGCAGAACGCGCCCTATGGCGTGGTGCTGGCAATCACCGGCGGCGAAGCGGCGGTGACCCGCGCCGGCTTTGCCGAGTATGCCGCCGGCCTGCTGGCCAAGAACATTCCGATTTTCCTGTCGGCGGCCTCGCCTTCCACCGTGCTCAACGAGCATGTGGACGCCGCAATCGGCCTGCCGGCCCTGCGCCAGAAACTCATCCAGCTTTACGGCCTCCTGCATGCCACGCGTTGGAAGCGGAGCAAGCTGATGATCATAATCCCGCTTTACCGTCTGTTACTGGACCGTCAGCGCTTCCTGATGCGAAAATCGCTAAATAAAACAAATGGTTAGTTCGCGGCTGCGGGGGTGAATTAGCCATAGGGCAAGCCCATATTAGTCACGGTGTCAGGCCATGGTGGCGGACCCCCGGACGGATATGATTGTTATCGGCCCATGAGCGAGATTTCCCACCAGATCTGGGACATGAAATACCGGCTGAAGGCGCCGGACGGCACGCCCATCGACCGCGATGTGCCGGACAGCTGGGCGCGCGTGGCGCTGGCCCTGGCACAGGCCGAGGCGCCCGATCAACGCATGGCGCGCGCGCAGGAATTCGCCCGCGCTCTCATCGGTCACAAATTTCTTCCCGCCGGACGCATTTTGGCCGGCGCCGGAACAGGGCGCGCCGTCACCCGGTTCAATTGTTTTGTAATGGGTGCAATCGAAGATTCCATGGACGGAATCTTTTCCGGCCTGCGCGAAGCGGCCCTGACCCTGCAGCAAGGCGGCGGCATCGGCTACGACTTTTCCACGCTGCGGCCCAAGGGCGCCGCCGTCGCCGGGGTCGGCGCCGACGCGTCCGGCCCTGTCTCCTTCATGGATGTGTGGGACGCGATGTGCCGCACCATCATGAGCGCGGGTTCGCGGCGCGGCGCGATGATGGCGACCCTGGCAGTCGATCATCCCGACATCGAGGATTTCATCACCGCCAAGCGCACGCCGGGGCGGCTTTCCAATTTCAACCTGTCGGTCCTGGTCAGCGACGCCTTCATG
>CAYOGS010000431.1:0-1720 GCA_964403435.1 uncultured Rhodospirillales bacterium
GCCGGCCCGCCCAGCTTGTGAGCAGAAAGCGTGAGCAAATCGGTGCCCAGTGTCCTAAAATCCAACGGTAATTTACCGGCGGCCTGCACGGCATCGCAGTGCAGCAAGGCACCATGGCGCTTGGCCAAGGCCGCAATATCTTCCCAGGGCTGAATGACGCCGGTTTCATTGTTGACAAGCATGATGGAGAGCTGGATGGGCGGCTTGGCCTGGGACAGCCCATCAGCAAGCCGATTGAGGTCAATAAGACTGTCCGCTGTCACGGATAGCTTTTGTGCGCCAGGAATATTCAGCACGGAATCATGCTCGATGGCGCTGATCAGCAAGGTGCCTGGCCAGTCATGCAAGGCCAGGTTGTTCGCTTCCGTGCCGCCGCTCGTAAAAATAACCTGTGCGGGCTGGCAATTAATCATGACGGCAACTTGATTACGTGCCGTCTCTAGCCGTGCCCTCGCCTGGCGGCCAAAACCATGAACGGAAGCCGGGTTGCCCACGCTTTCCAGCGCCACAGCCATCGCGGCTTTAACCTCCGGCTTCAACGGGGCGGAGGCATTATAATCAAGATAAAGCGCCAAACAGGTACCCTAGGACAAACCCAATACGTCCGCATAATGTCAATAACTGTAAAATAATCAACAGGTTATAGCGCCAATCCTTTGACGAGACCGTTTTTGCCTGCCACCGTAATTGATTGTTGAAAATGCCGACACGAATTGTGCTATAAAGCCCCGCAAGAAAATTTTGCTTGCTTCTCAAAGCTGTATAGGGGTTTGTTGCTGATGCCTGAAGTTCTCTTCACCGGCCCGGCCGGTCGTCTTGAAGGCCGCTATAGCCCCGGCAAATCGCCCACCGCGCCCATCGCCCTCGTCCTGCACCCACATCCGCAGCACGGCGGCACTATGAATAACAAGGTGGTTTACAACCTTTACCAAAGTTTTGCCGAGCGCGACTTTGCCACCCTGCGCTTCAACTTTCGCGGCATCGGCAAGAGCCAAGGCAGCTATGACCGCGGCGAAGGCGAGTTGGCGGATGCCGCCAGCGCACTAGACTGGTTACAAGGCTTCAACCCCAACTGCAAACAGGTGTGGGTGGCAGGGTTTTCTTTCGGCTCCTGGATCGGTATGCAGCTATTGATGCGCCGTCCAGAAATTGACACCTTTATTTCTGTAGCGCCGCCCGCCAGCATGCTGGATTTCACTTTCCTGGCGCCGTGCCCCACGTCCGGCCTCATCGTGCATGGCAGCGCTGATACCTTGGTGCCGGAAGCAGCGGTCAATAAACTGGTGGCCAAACTTTCCAGCCAGCGCGGCATACGCATTGACTACCGCCTAGTGCTCGGCGCGACACATTTCTTTGCTGACCACATGGACGAGTTGGAAGCCAATATCGGCGATTATCTCGACCAGTCACTGCATCAGAGTCGCATTGCCTCCGCCGCCTGACTGGACGCTGAAGAGGAAGCGAAGTCTACGAATAAGTTGATCGACAGCTAAGTTGACTGTGTGGCGATGTTGGACGCCTCAGAGTAAAACCAGTTCAACGCCACTTTCTGATTGTGTACCATGTGAACCGTGGTCGAGAATAATCTCAACCAACAACTCAAAAAGCGTCTGACCTTGCTTCTTACGCGCAAGTTGTAACGCCATAGTAAAACGTTCAATATTGGACGGATGACACTTTTCCAAAATATTCTCGAAACGCCTTGCAGTTTCTTCATAAC
>CAYOGS010000432.1:0-1716 GCA_964403435.1 uncultured Rhodospirillales bacterium
GGCTTGCTGATCAAGTCTTCCAACATGACCAGCGCCAACTCTGCCTACACCGCTGCTGGGTTCCAGTAAGAGAAATCGCTTTGTCTGATAAGTTGCATAGCATTATCCTCGGTGCCAGGCGCAAGTCTGGCACCGAGAGTTTTTCTGGCGCAATGCCAACTCAAGAAGAGGTCTGGCGTAAGGATGATTTTATCTGCCAGTTTTGTGGGTTTCGATCGGAAAAATATCAGCGCGTGGTGCAGGGTAACTGGATAGGTAGTGACCGGGCCGCTCTTACAGCATGCCTATTTTGTGAACAGTGTTTCAGCCTCGAGTCGCTCGGCACGGTTGGCGCCGGTCATTTGATCTGGATGCCTGAGATCAGCCAGACGAAATTAAATCATCTTTGCCGCGCCATATATGTGGCTCGGAAAGACGAGACTATGGCGGAGCGGGCGCAGACGGCGCTTGATGCCCTTAGCTCTCGCCGGTCAGACGCCAAAAAGCGCCTTGGTACTGACGACCCCATTGTATTGGGAACAGCACTTGTCGAGAGTCTTTCCCAAAAGGAGTATGATGTCCGCGGCAAGAAGCTAGAAGGAATTCGCTATTTGCCAGCTGATCGGTACCTCGTGCAATCTCAAAGCGGTGTGGTTGATGTGTTCGATACAATGCTGAGCTATTGGACGTCCCCGCGTGGTCCGTTCGCAAAGTGTCTACCCACTGACTGGATGAATATGTTTGTTTTCTAATCAAGGCGTCAGTCTAATATTATCAACGCGTAAATTTGCTAAACCTGCCGCTGTGAGATGGCCTGGATAAGGACTTCTTCAACGACTCCCTTGCCCATAATTTCTTCCGTCGCTTTGGTGACCTTGCGCTTGACGAAATCAACGTCAATTACCACGCCGTTACGCATGCTATTACTGTCAAGCTTCCCATAAAGGGCACGCATGTAGGAATCAATTAGGCGCGGTAACTGCTGGCGTACTTTGTCTGAATCATTGGTGTCGTTCACTTGCAGCGAAACGATCATGGTCACGATCTGCTGCGGCCCATCATCAGTAATGACTGGCAGTATGATCGGCCCGATGCTGACATAAACCTTGGATCCTCCCAGGCCACCCGACTCGCTGGCCTTGGGTGCGCCTTCACCGGCCGGGTGCGTAGCCTGCTTCTTCTCTCCACCAGATGCCATCGCAACTGACGAAAATAGCAATAAAAACAGGACCACAGTTCGTGAAGTCATTGGCAGCATAAAGCATGTCCCGAAGCAGAATGGCCCACAAAATTTACCAATCTGAGCTGAAGAAAGCTTTAATAGTGCGACGGCACTTACATGAGTATCTAGGCTTATGGGTACTGCTTATGAGCGCAGCAGTTTGGCCGCACGATCAAGCACCGCATTGACCAATCCCGGCTCTTTGCCACCAAAAAACGCGTGGGTGACATCAATATAATCAGAGATTAGAATCGGCACTGGGGTACGTGCGTTCATCAAAAGCTCGGCAACACCCGCGCGCAGGATGGAACGCAAGACTCGCTCCAGTCGATCAAGACTCCAGTCAGCGTCCAGAGATTTTGTCAGGATTTCATCAATCGTTACCTGACGATCCTGAACACAGAGGATAATATCCTGCATCAAGCCGCGGTGCGGTTTGGCCGCATGCTCACCCTCTTCAAGATGCAGGCCATCGCTGCGCTCCTGACCGTACTCCATTTGGTATAAGGCTTGTA
>CAYOGS010000433.1:0-1694 GCA_964403435.1 uncultured Rhodospirillales bacterium
GTGCTGTGCGGTATTGTTTCTCTTCTGGATTTTCTGGTTACTCTTTGAAGCAGAAATCCTCGCGGTGTTGCGTTACATCCGGTTGTTTGAAGTCTATATCATTAATATCCTGTCCTTCGGCGATTACAATTGGTTGCTCGATATCATTAAGCCGACTTGGCTTGGCGGCCCATCGGGGCCTCTCGAAGCGGCATTTACCCGGCCAGAATTTATAGCTTCCACTAAAGCCATTGGCAGCTACACGAAGTGGCCGATTGCCCTTATCCTTGCCTACTGGGGCTTCCACGCGATGTTCATTTCTGAGCGTAGCCGCCTCAATCGGCAGCATGATTTGGAGAGCTTGATTGCCGTGCAGGGCAGGATTTGGCCAATCATCAGCCCGATCCTGAAATTCAATCCAGGGAAATTCAGCGCCCGCTCTTCGGGAGATCCGATTCCGGTGAGCTTACCGCTTTTTGCTGAAGCCTTGGCTCCTGAGGAGTGGTTGTCCTTTCATGACATTAAGCTAGTCAATGGGCTGCCCGAACGTGAAGCTGTTCGCAAGGCCTTGATCGGTCAGCTTGGTCCGCGCTGGACCGGGATTGAATCGCTGCTGCCGCATCAGCGAGCTTTGTTTGCGGCCTTCGCCATGAAGGGTGTGCAGAAGCGCGTTGAAAGCGAGGATCTGGTGGGTGAAATTGCGTTGTGCTGGACCCACAAAAGCGGCTTCCGCATGTCGTTGTCGGTTGCGCGCAAGGTGGATGCCATCATTGCCGACCCGGAAATTGGTGGCAAGGCTCTCGCAGTGGCACAGAATTTTGCCTATCGCACCACGGCGCTGCTGGGTGTCTTGCGCTGGTGTCGCTCGATGGGTGGCGTGTTGGCGCCGGCGGCCTTTCTGTGGTTGCGTGGTGAAGAGCGTTCGCTCTGGTATCCTTTGAACAATCAAGGACGGCGGTCCTATCATGCCGAGGCTGCTGGGGCGATGGCCCATTTCATGGCCGAACTGGCGGCCAAAAAACCACTGCCGATTCCGCGTGTGGAGACAGCCCTGATTACGATCAATCAGTATTTGGCCAATAATCAAGTAAACATTCCGCCCCGTGAAACCGCAAAGAAAGCTGGACAACGCGCATGAGCCAGATGAATACGATGCAGGAAATTTTTCCGCTCGTTGCCGGCCGCTCTCCTGATGTCAGGGCGCGTGTCGTCGAACATAGCCTGGTGGCATCATTTCGTTCCAGCAACCCGCCCACAGTGTGGCGGATGGATCTGGAAAAGAATCACAGTTTCGCCGTGGCCATCCAGAAGAAAGAGCAAGACTGGGAGCTTGGCGTCATGTCGCCGAAGGGTGACTTCACGGTCGTGGCCCGTTTCCATGAACGTGCGGATGTGGACGCGGCAATGACGGAAGTTGAATCGGCGATGTTCAGCAACCCAAACAGTACCGGGGTCAAGGTCTGGCGTCTCAGCGCCATGACGGCCGCCATGGTCATGCTAATTATTCTGGGCTATGCCCTATTGGTAAATTTGGTGCCGGATTATGACCGGTCTCTAGCGCCGCGGCATGGAGCCGCTGCGCTAATGCGTAACGTGCCGCAGGACGCCGATGCCGTCCTGGGCAAGAATTAACGGGGGCCTGCCATGACGGTCATTACCCAACATGCCGTAAAACATGGTGATTTGCTGCGCGACGTGCGGCCGGTGCCACAGCG
>CAYOGS010000434.1:0-1682 GCA_964403435.1 uncultured Rhodospirillales bacterium
CGGCAGGAGAGCCAGCCGGCATTCCCTTGACCGTGATGATCAATGCCTATGAAAAGCCTCTGATTGACGTTTTGCGTGATGTTGGCTTGCAGCTTGGCAACAGAGCTGACGTGGCGCTGGATGTTAACAGCAGTGTCGTCCAACTGCGTTATGCACCAACGGATGGGAAGATATGACATGATTGGATTGGCTCGCCACTGCGCTATAGGCGCTTTGCTGTTTCTGAATGTAACAGCACAGGCGGCTGATGTGGTTCCGCTGGAGTACGCTCCTGAAAATGTGACGTCCGCTACTCCCGTTACGGCGCCAGCGCCGCCTGAGATGTTCCAATTGCAGGAACAAGATGAGGCTAGGACAGATGGCAGCGAGACGGCTGCTGAAAAGGCTGGGCTGCAGATCCGGGGGGATGCCGTTAAGGAAGCGGCTTGGTCTTATGGAGCTCGAGGTGGGTTGGCTTATCGAACCTTCAATATCCAGCGTCGCGTGGCAGAGTTAGAGCCCTCACTAACCAAGGTTTTTGATTTTCAACGCTTGTTGCTTAATGCTCCGTCAGGTTTGTTGATTGAGCCCCCGATTGTGACGGATGCCCAGAAGGCGGTCTTGGTTGCAGGTGGCGGCCAACAGGCTGCGGTGGCTGATCGCATCATTCGTATTAACCGCATCGCACGGATTGTGACAGCTCCGCGCAACTGGCGAGTTTACCTGGAGCGCGACTGGGGACGTGTTGATCCGCCCCCGGCAATTTTGTTGCCACGCGATGTTAAGGAACGCGAAGTTTGGCGACAGAATGTTAAGCTTGGGTGGGAAGCTGGTGTACAGCAGGCTGATGATATTTTCCAGGCAGATATCGACCGCTTGACTATGGATTTTGTTGGCATGGTGCGCTACCGCGAACTGTTGGCTCAGGGCATGATATCGGCGCCTTTCGCGATGCATGAGGATCGTGGAATTACCGGCGGCGGTGCGGAAATGCGTATCGGTGACCGCGGGGTGACAATCACCGGACAATCTACGTTGATACCTAGGAGTCCGCAGTGGCAGGCGACACTTCGCTAGCTGATATCAAGCGGCGTGCGGAGTCGATGGGGACATGGGGTGAGGAACCCCTGCGCCTCTATGAAGAGCATGTTGATCCGCTGCTGCTTTGGTGTGTGAAGCAGAAAGCAACTGATATCAGTATACAAACTGATAAACCGGTTTTCATCGAATGTGATGGCGCACTATTTCCCATTACTAGGCGGGCGATCGACTCCGCCGATATGGTCAATATTCTTACACGTATCTACGGCCAGGACGCTTTAGCTAAGTTGGCCTCCGGGCGTGATCTGGACTTGTCGTATGAAGTGCGGCCTGATCGGACTTCGCGCTACCGTTTCCGTACCAATATCACCGCTATTCTCAGTCGTGGTCGCGACAGTGTGCAAATCACGATGCGTTCGCTTCCAAACTTGCCACCCACGATGAAGGATCTGAATATCGAAGAAAAAATTATTGAGAACTGGGCACCACGGCAGGGCTTAATCCTGATCACGGGGCCAACGGGAAGCGGTAAATCTACGTTGCTGGCGGCGGGTAACCGCATGATTATCGAGCGTGAGCAGGGCTGTGGCAAAATGCTCACCTATGAAGCGCCAATTGAATATGTCTATGATCAAATCACGAGTGAACATTCACTTGTGGCC
>CAYOGS010000435.1:0-1680 GCA_964403435.1 uncultured Rhodospirillales bacterium
TTTCTGTTCCACCCCGTCGCACCGAGGAAAAAGACTGCCGACCTCTTTGGCTTCGCTGTTTGGGAGAATAATTGTTTTGAAACAATGCACTCAGACGTTCTTTTAATTCAATTTGATAAAGATTTCGTAGCGCCTCATCAGCGATCAACTGGGTCTTGTCACGCAATAGGTTACGCAGAGCCGCTTTTTCTTCTGGCGTCTGCAGCCGGCGATTGGTGATGGCTTGCTCCCACACCATATCCACCAGCGGCCGCGCCGTATCTAGTACCTGCTGCAGCACCAGCTTGCCACCACGCCGTAGGAGACTGTCTGGATCCTCACCCGATGGCATGAAGGCGAAGCGCAGAGTCTGCGTCGGCGTCAGCAGCGGCAAGGCGCGCTCTAACGCTCGCACAGCGGCGCGTTGGCCGGCGACGTCGCCATCAAAGCAGAGCGTGAGACTATAGTCACGTTGCGGCGCGCGTTCATCTAGGCGCGGAAGTAGACGCCAAAGTGCCAGCATCTGATCTTCAGTCAGCGCCGTGCCGAGCGGTGCCACCGCACCGTGATAGCCGGCCTCGACCATGGCAATGACGTCCATATAGCCTTCTACCACTACGAGCGGTTGGCCTTGCTGCACAGCACCGCGCGCGCGGGACAAGCCATAGAGGAGCTTGCCCTTATGAAAGAGCAGATGATCCGGCGAATTTATGTATTTCGGCCCCTCGCCGCTCATTAGTCGCGCGCCGAAGGCCACGGTCGCACCGCGCCGGTCGCCGATCGGGAAAATCACCCGGTTGCGGAAGAAACTGTAAAAACCAACACTATTTTCCGATTTACGGATGAGGCCGAATTCAAGCAAATCCTGCTCCTTGCACCCGCTTTGTTTCAGAGCCAGGATGATAGCCTGGGCGTCGGCCGGCGCGAAGCCCAGGCGGAAACGAGCGATCGCCTCATCCGTCAGGCCGCGCGACCGCAAATAATCCAGCCCGGCGCGACCCGTCGGCCGCTGCAACTGCTGCTCGAAAAACTGCGTGGCCTGCTCCGCCACCTGCAGAAGTCTTTTGTTTTGATCGTACTGCCCGCGCTCCTGCGGCTCCGGATGCGGCACTGCCAGCCCCGCCTGCTGTGCCAAGCTTTCTACCGCTTCTGGGAAAGTGAGCCCGGCTTGCCGCATGGTAAAACCGACAATATCGCCATGGGCGCCGCAGCCGAAACAATGGAAGAACTGCTTCTCATCGTTAACGTAAAAGCTGGGCGACTTTTCACGGTGAAATGGGCAAACACCCTTATATTCCCGGCCAGCGCGCTGCAGGCGCACTGTTTTGCCCACGACGTCCGAAACCGGCAGGCGGGCGCGCAGCTCTTCGAGGAAAGCGGGCGAAATGCTCATATTGGCTGTGGTGTCCTGGATCGCGAAAAAGGGCAACTCTAGCGCAAATATAGAATCATTTGCGCGTTTTCGGTATATGTTTGGCAACAGCCTGGGGGAATAGCGGCTCAGATAATTATGACAAGGGTTTTAGGATGGTGCTGACACATCTTAACAGCACGGACCATACAGGACGTCATAGCCTGAAGGCTTATAAGCCATTTGCGCTGGCGCTGGCTTCTGCCCCAGTCTGCCTGACGGCGCAGGCGGATAATCCCGGCACGATATCCTATGAAAAGGCTGTCACCGCACAGCAAACCGCACTGTCG
>CAYOGS010000436.1:0-1674 GCA_964403435.1 uncultured Rhodospirillales bacterium
CCGCGTTTCTATCATCTCGACACTTGCTGGTGTCCGCTGGAGGGGGGCACTGTGCTGTATTATCCGCCAGCCTTCTCCGCCGCGTCTCAGGAACTAATCGCCAGCCGCATCCCGGAAGCCAAACGTATTGCCGTAAGTGAAGCGGATGCACTGGGCTTTGCCTGCAATGCCGTAAATATCGGCAAACATGTTCTTATTAATCACGCTACTCCTGCTCTGCGGCAAAGCCTGCAGCAAACGGGATTTACACTGCATCTCTGCCCACTGACGGAATTCATGAAAGCTGGCGGCGCCGCCAAATGCCTAACGCTGAAACTGGCAGAGCCTGAACCGATTAGAGGATGATCTCCAACCCGTCATAGGCCGGCTCAACACCCGGTGGCAATTTTACCAGCTGTGCGCGATAATCCATGGACTGGTTCATGTGCGTGAAAAAAGTGCGTTTGGGTTTGACATGTTCAATCCATGCCAGCGTCTGCGCTACATGCGAATGAACGGGGTGCGGCTCTTCGCGTAAAGCGTCCACGATCCAGACTTCGATGCCAGTCAACACGGCAAAGGCCGTCTCGTCCAACCGCCACACATCGGTGGAATAGGCGAATTTGCCGAAGCGGAAACCCAGGCTAGCGCTATAGCCATGATCCTGCACGAAAGGCTGCACCGTTAGTGCGCCGATTTGCACCGGTTCGCCGTCCAGCACATTTGGCACTACTGCTGGGCGATAAAAGGTGTTCGGCTCACGCGGCTGGAACGCATAGGCAAAACGCTGCTGAATTTCGCGCATCGTCACATCATCGCCGTATATAGGGATCGCCTGCCGCCGCACAATGTTAAGATAACGAATATCGTCAAAGCCGTGCATGTGGTCGGCATGGGCATGCGTATAGAGAATGGCGTCAATCTTGTGAGTACCTGCCGCCAATAGCTGAGCCCGCACATCCGGCCCGGTGTCCACCAGAATCGTCGTCTCGCCTTCCTGTACCAGAATGGATGGACGGAGTCGCATATTGCGCGGCTCGTTTGGGTCGCACACACCCCAGTCGCCGCCGGCGGTCGGCACACCACCGGAACTACCGCAACCGAGGACGGTGATTTTCATGGCCGCGCGGCCTTTTTAAACAGCCGGTAAAAATTCTCCGTCGTGATGCGCGCGATTTCTTCCGGGGTCATGCCCTTCACTTCGGCCAGCACAGCGGCGGTATGCACCACGAAGGCCGGCTCATTGGTTTTGCCGCGCAGCGGGTGCGGGGCCAAAAAAGGCGCGTCCGTTTCCACCAGCAGCCTATCAAGCGGCACATCTTTGGCAATCGTGCGCAATTCATCCGATTTCTTGAAGGTCAGAATGCCGGAAAAAGAAATATAAAAGCCCATCGCCACCGCCGCCTCAGCCAGGCTGCGGCCGGAGCTGAAGCAATGCATCACGCCGCCCAGCGCCGGATTCTTTCCGGCGCCTTCCTCCGCCATCTGCCGTGCAGTATCATCTTCGGCTTGGCGGCTATGGATGATGATGGGCAAGCCCGTCAAAGCAGCAGCGCGCAAATGTTCACGGAAACTTTCCTGTTGTCGCGCGTGATATTGCTCACGCGTGAGTTGCGTTGGCGGTTGATAAAAATAATCCAGGCCGGATTCACCAAAACCGATAACTTTGGGATGCGCGGCATGAGTCGCCAGCTG
>CAYOGS010000437.1:0-1670 GCA_964403435.1 uncultured Rhodospirillales bacterium
CGCCTCTCATTTCTGTCAATTGCAAAATCAAGGAAAAAATGTTTTTGAGCAGAAAAAATGCTCTTTCCGGGTAAGCGTCTTGAGTTTAACGATGGACTGGGAGCCACATTCGCGCCGCCCCTGACCGGCCAGCAGCCGGCCGCTTTGGCCGCCAAGTCGCCGGTCGAACCGGCAGACGCTCCAACCGCCCAACCGCAACCTTCCGGCCGTCGCGGCTCAGGCCCCAATAACAAGCACAATAGACGCATACGTCACGGCACCAAATTCGCCATGCGGCTGCTGGATCGTCTTGCGCAGGGTGCGCCGCTGGTGCTGGAAACCAGCCGCATCGAGTCGAACGTTAAGGTCGCTATCGACAACATGGTCAGGCGTGGCCTGGTGCCGGAGGACGCGCACGCCTATTACGATAACACGCTGCGGCCGGCGCCGGCCACGGGGCATGGGCAGCGCGATATCACGCATAACCCCCTGCCCGAACATCTCGTGCACGCCCGTCACAAAATCCAGTCGGCGCTGGGAGCCGAGGGCACATCGGCCGTTTATATCCTGGGCGCCGGCAACGAAAGCCCAGAAACTGAAAAAACTGCCTTCCGCCAATCTGGCCTGGTGATCGCGGTGCCAGGCGGCGTTCGCACGGCGCGGCAAATGGTACATTACGCGGTGCAGCGTTATAGCGACCCGGACATGCCGCCGATCATCATCGAGAACACCGAGCGTTTCTGGGATCCGCTGCTCAAGACTGCCGGCATGATGGATCGCTCCGGCGCCGTTGCCATCGCCGATACGCAGATGGCGCGCCACTTGGGCATCCATGTCACGCACAGTCGCGAGGAGACGCTGGCGGTTGCGCGGCAGATCATGACTGAGCGCAACATCAAGCCCGTGGATTATCCGAAGGTTGAACCCATGCTGCCGCCAGGCGCGGTTCTGTTCTTCGCCACCAGCACGGTCAAGAAATGCCGCGAGCTGCAGGCCGCCTGCAAGGCGCAGGGCTATGACATCCAGATCCGCCCGATTGACCAGCTGGTGGATTTCTTCCTGTCACCGGACGAAGACCGGAACACTTACCAAGGCAATGCGGCGGCGAAGGCCGAGGCAGCACTGGCGTCTTGGAAGAAAATGCCGCCGAAAGCGCAAGAACAGGCGCTGCAGCGGTTGAACCTGAAGCCCGAGCAATGCTTCTTCGCCATCGAGGATTCGGGCGTCTGGTTCAAGGAACGCAATTTGCAGCAAGAGCCGGAATTCGCCCCCATCCGCCATTTGCTGCCAGAAGGCGCTAATTTCCCCGGCGTAGAAACCGGCCCCACCATCTGGGGCGGCGGCGGGGTGCCGGAATTCGTCGCCAAGGCGCGCCAGGCCATTCTGCGTCGGGCGCAGCTGCGCGAGGAGAAGCCGAACCTGGGGGTGGATAGCGTCTCGCTGATGGCCATGGTACCACTGAAGCCGGATGCCGACGGCAAGCACCCCGTCACCATGACCTTCGCGCATCGCGCCATGACGATTTCGCCCGAAGCGGACAGTTACGACGCCAAGGAGCAGCGCAATTACGACTTGTGCGATTTTCTCTACCCGATGCACAGCAGCGTCACCGAACGGCAGTCCTCCACTTGGGTCAAGCTGGCGGGGCCGCGCGCCGGCGCCATGCGCGCCTTAGCGGTCATCGGCCAGGC
>CAYOGS010000438.1:0-1654 GCA_964403435.1 uncultured Rhodospirillales bacterium
CGGCCATTGCTTCCACGGCTTCGGTGATGTTGTTTTGCGCAGCAGCATCAAGATGGCATAAATCGACAATCGCCTCGGGTGCGCCTTTGGCGGCGATCACGTAGGCGGCGTTGTCCCTAGCCTTCCAGACTAAAGCCATGGCACGTAATTCGGGCGTCAGGCCGTATTCGCGCGCCAGCATCCAATCGCGATGCAGATGTTCGGTATTTTTCAGGAAGCGCTCACCAAGATGCACAAATGCCTGTTCCATTGGGTCGAACGGGTCGATCTTGCTGGCCAGAATAGAGAACTCCACCAATGCATGATAGATTTCCGGTAATTCATCCACTAGCGCCGCATCTATCCTGAAGTCATCGCCCGCGACATATAACCGCACGACGGTCATGCGATTCTCGGTCAGCGTACCTGTCTTGTCCACACACAGCACGGAGATAGCGCCTAAGGTCTCGATTGCATTGACTCGGCGCGTTAGCACCTTTTCTTTCGATAGCCGCCACGCCCCCAGCGCGGGAAAGACAGTAAGCACCACCGGGTATTCCTCTGGCAGCATAGCCATGGCCAGAGCGATGCCGGCCAGCAACGCCTGCAACCAATCGCCGCTCAGCAGTCCATGGACGAGTATCAATAATAGGCTCATACCGAGTGCCAACAACGCGAGATTCCGAATCAACTTCGCCGTCTGTTTTTGTAGTGGCGAGCGCTCCGATTCCAGCGCCCCCAAAGCCGTACCGATGCGACCAATCTCACTGCGTGGGCCGGTGGCCGTGACCCGCAACGTGCCCTGGCCCGCTACTACCAACGTGCCGGAATAGGCAACCGGCAGATCGTCACCTCCCGGGCGTACGGGCAGCACTTCGCCCGTCGCTGTAATTTTTCTTACCGGCACTGGTTCTCCAGTAAGCAGCGATTCATCCACCTGCAAGTTGTTGCTTGCCACCAGTATACCGTCAGCCGGCACGCGATCGCCTTCCGCCAACACCACTCGATCTTCACGCACCACCTCACGTCCGGCGATACGCTGCTGCGTGCCATCGCGAATCACCAGCGCACGTGGACTGGTGAGGTCGCGCAGCGCCTCGATCGCGCGTTCGGTCTTGCCTTCCTGATAGAGCGTGAGACCCAGCGTGACCAGAACAAAACCAAACAAGACCAACCCTTCCTGCAATTCGCCGAAAATGAGATACACTACACCAGCAACCAGCAGCAACAGAAACATCGGCTCGCGCGCGGTTTCCCAGACAATGGTCAACCAAGTACGACGCTTTCCGCCTGGCAGGACATTAGGGCCGTCTTCAACCAGTCGCTGTGCGGCTAATTCAGCACTAAGACCTGATTCAACAGCGGGGATATCGCTCATGTTTGGTATTCGTCATCAAGAACAACAACTAGAACATCATATTGGATTCCGTTCAAGGAAGTGATATTGGCCATAGGTATGTTCCCTATAAAATAGAAAGTAGCCTATCGGGAAAATAAATGCTTTTCTTGCTAAAGCCCAGCATAGGGTGCTGATCAAGAAAACCACAAATTTTCATAGGATCATAAAAAAAACACATCAGAGTTGGAGGTCGACATTTAATTTGCACACTTTTACCATTTCTGTGAGTGTGAAACGAGAACAGTGACAGGTTACTGAAACAGTATTTGCCTAAAA
>CAYOGS010000439.1:0-1648 GCA_964403435.1 uncultured Rhodospirillales bacterium
GAGCAGACCTTGATGACTTTTCCCTCGCCGATGATCTTACCTTCCCAGACTGTAAATATTGTGCCCACGGGAAAGTAGGGAAGAGCTTCTTCAGGAAAGAGAAATTGCACATCAACCTGACGCGTTTGCCCCGGTGCAAAATCCTTGGTGTCTGGTATCAAAAATCGTACTGAAAAATTCTCGCTATCAGCGCCAAAAACACCGCGATATACTCCATTAATGATCGGGCCTTTTCTCCCGCCTTCCGAAGTAGTGCGAAGAGTGATTTCCGCTATTATTTCCGGCCTGCTCATAAAATGGTCATTTCCTGCCGTTTCGATCCGCTTTGCCGAATGGTAGAAATGTATCCCTGTGATTGCAAACCTCATTTGCTGCCAAATGCCACTGGCTGGCCAGATCACCAAGGCCACGCTTCAGGCAGGTTAGCGCCCGTAGATTTCGCGCTGGTTGGGAATGACCACATATTTCTATAACAGCATCTAAATCCCGAGGCGCAATAATCTTGCGAGCCAGTTTCAGCAGCTTCTCAACCGCCGTTTCCTTCCATGAAGCATGCTCTTCGCCTGTGGGACGGTAATCAGCCCGACGGCACATGACCACTCCAAAATAGGCACGGTGGAAGCGCAAGCCCGTAAGGTACTCCTCTCGAGTGATAACGCCATAAAGGCGATAGGCATCCAGCGGACTTTCCCATACGGCACGATAACGACGAACCTGCTGACCAGGGCGTAAGCTGCTAGGAACCGTTTCCCAGATCAGACCACCATTCCGATTATGCCGTTCTTTTGTAGGGGTGGCTCCTGTTCCGGGGCCAGTAATACACCTTTTAAATTTATGCTTCCGCATAGGATGCCTCCACTAAAATGTACTGCCTAAATATGTGAACGCTTAAAAATACCCTCTAATCAGCGCATCCTATCATGGAATATTTGAAAGTCAAGATAAATATGCAATAGTAATGTAAATAGCATCCATATGGGATACATAATAACGGCGTTACGGCATTATAAGCTTATGTATTATATTGATAATAACATTATTCTATGCATTGCCTTGTATTTAACAATTGCAAGGTATATATAATCCATTATGAATATAACAGGACGACAGATACGCGGTGCGCGGGGCCTTCTAGGCTGGTCTATGGAAGAGTTGGCCGATAAAGCCAGCATCTCCCGCATTACCATCAGGCAAATTGAGGCAGAAACAGCCCAGCCGCAGGAACGCACGCTGGCCAGCCTTCTTGCCGCCTTCGACAAGGAAGGAATCGAGTTTCAGGATAACGAAGGCGTCTGCATCCGCAAGCATCAAATGCGGACCTATAGCGGTAAGGCCGGTTATCGCCAGTTGCTCGATCATATCTATGAAACGGTCAAGAAAGGTGGGCACATTCGTCAATTCAATTTCGGCGATGAACGCTATGTCCCGATTGCCGACGATGCCGCAGCCGAACATATCCAGCGTATGGAAGAAATCGAAGGGCTGGACGCCAAGGTTCTGGTGCATGAAGGCGAAATCGGCAACCCCGTCAGCTATTGCAGCTACCGGACGTTGGACGCTTCCTATGCCGATATGGCTCCTTGGTATCTTTACGGCGACATTCTAATCCTGCCCCTGACCGAAGGTGGCAGACGGGAGTGTGTAACGA
>CAYOGS010000440.1:0-1630 GCA_964403435.1 uncultured Rhodospirillales bacterium
GTCCAACGGCACGGCCATGGGCGAGCGCAGCTTGAAAAATCTATGCCTCGCTTATATGGCAGCCAGCGGCGAGCATGCTGCGCTGGCTGAAGCGGCCGTTCAGGTACGCGATTCCACCAACATGACGGAGCAAATGCTGGCTTTGGGCATCCTGGTGCAAAGCGGTGACAAGCTGGCGGACAAAGCCCTAGCGGATTTCTATGCCCGCTGGCGCAACGACGAGCTGATCGTCAACAAATGGTTCGCCGTGCAGGCGGCGGCGCAGCGACCCGGCGCGCTGGGCAAGGTCAAGGCGCTCCTCAAGCACCCAGATTTCGATATCAAAAACCCCAACACTTTGCGGGCGCTGGTCGGCACCTTCGCGCATGGCAATCCGGTGGCCTTCCATGCGCCAAGCGGTGCAGGCTACGCGCTGCTGGCGGGTTTGGTTAAGAAAGTGGATGCTATCAATCCGCAAATGGCGGCGCGGCTGGTGCAGGCCTTTGATCGTTGGCGCAATTATGTGCCGGCGCAGCAAAAACTGATGCAGCAGGCCTTGCGCGATTTGCAGCAAGTGAAAGGTCTGTCCACCAACAGTTATGAGATTGTCAGCAAAGCCTTGGCGCCGAAGCCACGGGCGAAGCCCGCCAAGCGGCGTTAGCGGATTTTGGCTTGCCAAATCAGTTGCCTGCCAGCACACTTGCGGCCTGATTGACCGCACAAGGATAAGGTTATGCGTTATTTGCAGCAAATAATTCTGGGTCTGGCGCTCGTGGCGCCAGCTGTTTTTGCCGAGATGGTGCCGGAGCAGCCGCAGCCGCGCACGCCGCAGCCAGTGAAGGTCAATCCGCTGGTGCAGGAAGAATGGGACACGCAGGAAGATTTGCGCCACGCCTGGTATCGGCAGCCCGATTTGCTCGGTTTCAGCGCCGGTTATTACGACATGCTCGGTAAGGACGATACCGCGGTGGATTTCCGCGCAGAATTCCGCTCGGGCTACTCCATGCTGCACGGCATCGCACCACGCACTTTTTCCGGGTGGGATCGATATGTGCAAATCCGTCCCATGGTGGGCGTGGAAGGCACCAGTGACGGCGCAGTCTATGGTTATGGCGGCTTCGTGCTGGATGCGTTCCTGACACAGAACATCTTCCTATCGCCCAATCTGGTCGCTGGCCTATATTACAACGGCAATGGCAAGCGCTTGGGCTCAGTGGTGGAGTTCCGCTCTACGCTGGAAGCCGGCTATCGCTTCGACAATAACTGGCGTCTGTCAGCCTCCTTCGGCCACATCTCCAACGCGGGGCTGGGCAGCAAAAACCCGGGCACGGAAATCCTCTCCGGCAACCTCTATGTGCCAACTACGGCGATATTTGGGGACTAGGAAGCGGTTACCGTGCGTAGGTGACAAGCATGCGCACTTCGACGAGGGGCTGCCTAAAGTAATGGAGGACGGGTTGCTTCACGAGGGATTCACGCGCAGCGTATAATAGCGGTGGATCATATATCTTGAAGTCTTTGGTGATGTGGCCGGATTGATCAAAGGCGCCATATATCCGAGAGCGCGCTTCACTATCTTCATCGCCTGCAACCAGAAACTTTAGTTTTGTCCAGAACTCAAAATATAAATAGCCTGCGACGGGCGTGATGG
>CAYOGS010000441.1:0-1627 GCA_964403435.1 uncultured Rhodospirillales bacterium
CTCAGTTCCGCATCCAGTCGCGCAACCTGAACGCGCGCGGCCACGGACTGCAATCTCAGCTCACTGGAATCCGATTCCGCCTGCTGATTACTAATCTGGAATAACGGTTGCGCGACTTCGACCTTCTGCCCTTCAGTGATGAGAATTGCGTTGATAACGCCGCCTTCTAAATGCTGAATCACCTTGGCCTGGCCGGAAGGCACGATGCTGCCTTGCCCCCGCACCTGCAGGTCAATCTGGCTAAAATGCGCCCACAGCAAAAAAGCCAGAAGGCAAGCAACCATGCCATACAGCACCCAGCGATGCCCATGACGCTCCGTCGGCAGCAAGGCTTCAGACATTCGGTTTTGCGCCTCCCGCCGCCAGCTGTTTGAGTATCTCGTCGCGTGGGCCGTCCATAGCCACTTTGCCGCCGTCAATCAGTACTAACCGGTCAACCAGCCCAAGTAGCGTCGTGCGGTGCGTGACGAGAACCAGGGTACGGCCGCGCGCGAAGTTTTGTAGCGCCTGCCGTACATGATTTTCCAAACCATGATCCATGCCATTAGTCGGCTCGTCCAGCAGCAAGATTTGCGGCCGGCGAATCATTGCGCGTGTCAGCGCGATGGCCTGTTTCTGGCCACCGGAAAGCCGTTGCCCGCCTTCGCCGATCTGATACTCTAATCCAAAGCCAGCCTGTTGCAGCAGCACGTCCAATCCGCTCAGCTGCAGCACTTCCTGCAACCAAGCTTCGTCCACGGCCTCCGTCACACCCAACAGAATGTTGGCACGGATAGTGCCTGAAAACATGAAGGGCTCCTGCGGCACGATACCGAGATGCTGCCGCCATTCGGCTGGATGAATACTTTCGAGTGCCATGCCGTCGACAAGCGTCTGGCCGCTTTGCGGGGTCAGCGCACCCTGCAGGATTTGCGTGATCGTGCTCTTACCGACGCCGGTGCGGCCGATAATGCCTACTTTCTCGCCCGGCGCGATAGACAAGTTGAGATGGTAGAGCGTGGGTTTGACCTGCCCCTCATGAAAGAAGGTAAGGTCCTTCAGAGCTACCCCGCCTTTGAACGGCGCCTTGGCAGTATAATCCGCTGACACAGTCGGTTCTGCCGGTAAGCTATACACACGATCAATCAGCTTCAGCGCACCGAGCGACTGGCGCAGCCGAGCCAAGACCGATGTCAGCGTCATGACGGGCCCCATCGCTCGGCTGACGAGAATGCTGGACGCAACTAGACCGCCGACCGTCAAAGCACCCTGCTCAATCTCATAAACACCGGCGACAATGATGAAGACATTGACCAACATCATGATGGTCATGGCCAGCTCGTCCATCACACCAATCAAATGATTGCTACGCTCGCCGCTCCGCGCCGAGCGTTCCGCCACCCGCGTCCAACGATGCAGCTGCTGCCCCAGCGCGTTGTGCAGCCGGATGGCGCCGCCACCGGCAATCAGCTCAACCAGCATCGCGTTTTTGCCGCGAAGTTCGTGCGCGTTTTCGTCGGCGCTGCGGTTGGCCGGCAAGCGACACAGGAGGCTGACCAAAAACATCAGAAGGATGCCGATGAGGACAACGGGCGTCAGGCCGGGAGCAATTAGAAAAATCACCGCCAGAAACATTAGGAAGAAAGGC
>CAYOGS010000442.1:0-1627 GCA_964403435.1 uncultured Rhodospirillales bacterium
TGCCTCGCCTCTCACACTGCCGTGCAAAAAGCCAAGCGCTAACGATAATGAATGATGGTTTCACAAATTCCGACGGCTGCAGTGACACGCCGGGCAGTGCCAGCCAGCGCGAGGCGCCTTTGATTTCCGTCCCCATCACCAGCGTCAGCGCCACGCCGATCAGGGACGCTGGCAACAACGCAAAAGCGAACAGCCGGATATGCCGCAACGATTGAACGGATAGGCCGAACATCAGCGCTAATGCCGGAACCAAGAGAATGAGATGGTTCTTCACGAAATAGGTCGGGGGCAGATTGTGCCGATTGACGAATTCCGGTGACGCTGCCTGGATCAGCACGATGCCGAAAATGATCAGCGCCCCGAGGCAGGCCAGCGTCCAACGATCTACCGACCACCACCAGCGGCCGATGACGGATTCATCCGTGCGGGTGAGGGAGATCATTGATTTTCTGCCTTAAACGCTGGAGGCAGCGCCGCTTCTGCGAGCGCGCAAAACTGCTCGCCGCGCTCCTCGAAATTTTTGAATTGGTCGAAAGAGGCACAAGCGGGAGAGAGGAGCACCGTGGCCGTCATTCCGTCCTGTATCGCCATAGCGGTGGCAGCTTCCACCGCTTTGTCCAACGTGCCGCAATGGGTGTAGGCCACACCGTGGCGCGCGAGCCAGTCCGCGAAGGCTTCCGCTGCCTGACCGATAAGAAAGGCATGACGGATACGTGGCATATATTCTTCCAGCCCGCTCAGCCCACCTTCTTTGGGTTTGCCGCCCAAAATCCAATAAATAGTGTCATAGCAGGCCAAAGCCTTACTGGTCGCGTCGGCGTTCGTCGCCTTGCTGTCATTAATGAACTGTACCTTGCCGGTTTGTCCCACCCATTGCTGCCGGTGCGTGAGGCCGGGGAAGGTACGCATGGCTGAGGTGATGGTTTCGCGCTCCAGCCCTAACGCGAGGCAGGCTGCATAAGCCGCGGCCATGTTCTGTGCGTTATGCAGTCCGGGCAGGCGCGGCACCTCCGCCAGAGGCAGCACACTTACCCCTGCTGCCAGCAACTGCCAGTCGTGCGTGGTCACGTCGGCGTCGGCCCTTTGGCTGATACGCCGTACCATGATGTTAGGCAGAGCCGCAGCCTCGTTTGCCAGCGCAAGGCTGTCCGGGTCATCCACGCCGCAGACGAAGACTTGCTTGCCGTCTTGCCGGATGATACGCCGTTTGGCAGCGATATAGCCTGCCATGCCGCCATGCCTGTCCAGATGGTCGGGCGTAATATTCAATAGCACCGCCACGGCCAGCGGATTGGTCTGGATCAATTCCAGCTGATAGGATGACAGTTCCAGAACATAAATGGCGCCGGTACCCAGGGGCGGGAAAGACAGCACCGGTGTACCGAGATTGCCGCCCACCGCTACTTTTTTTGCAGCAGCCTGCAGAATATGCGCGATCAGCGCCGTCGTGGTGGATTTGCCGTTGGTGCCGGTAATGCCGATGAATGTGGCTTGCGGCTGGCTGTCGAACAGCAGTTGGATATCGCTGGTCAGAGTGACGCCGGCCGTCTTCGCCATCGCCGCAACGGGATGCGGCGATGGATGCGTATGCGGAATCCCCGGCGACATCACCAGCGCGGTGATGTTC
>CAYOGS010000443.1:0-1603 GCA_964403435.1 uncultured Rhodospirillales bacterium
GCTCCAGAGACATGCCGGAGTAGGGGTGGCTTTCTTCAGCTGAAGTTGAGTTGACCAGCATCACGCCAATCAATAGGTAGATCGACTTCAGTGATAATTCGCGCTGCTTCATGACTCTGTGTCGGTGATAAGACAGGGGTTTTGTGCGCAAACTTATTTTCCTGCAAAAGCGGGCTTACGCCGCTCCAAAAAAGCCTTGGTTCCCTCGCGCATGTCATCGGTGGCGCAGCACAAGGCGAACGCCTGAGTTTCGTAATCTAGCCCCTGATCGAGCCCGCATTCACCGCCGATCAATATGGCATCAAGAATGCCGGCCAGTGCATATGGTGCTGAATTAGCCAATTGCGTGGCAATAGCATCCACTTCCGCGTTCAATTGGTCGCCGGCCACCACTCGGGTCACCACGCCTAGCGCCAGGGCGCGATTGGCATCGATTGTCTGTCCTAACAGGCACAATTCCAGCGCGGCCGAACGCCCGGCCAGGCGCAACAACCGTTGGGTTCCTCCGAACCCCGGAATTACGCCAAGATTGATCTCCGGCTGCCCGAACTTAGCTTTTTCGCCGGCGATCCGCAGCGTGCAGCACATGGCCAGCTCCATCCCGCCGCCAAGTGCGAAGCCTTGGATCTTGGCGATTACTGGTTTGCCGAGCCGCTCAACGTTTAGCATCATCTGCTGTCCGGCGCGCGAAAAAGACTGTGCCTGTTGAGCGGAAAGCTCCGCCAGTTCGCCGATATCCGCTCCAGCGACGAATGCCTTCTCACCGCTTCCCGCTAAAACCACCACCCGCACGGAAGTATCGTGCTTGGCCTGATCGAACGCGTTATGCAGTTCATTAATGGTTTGATGGTTCAACGCATTCAGCTTGTCCGGGCGGTTGATCGTAATCGTGCGGATGGCTGCGTTATCGCTGATCAATACATTCTTGAAGGCCATGACGGCTCCTTGAAAAAACGATGAAGAAGGTCGCAGATCATACCAGCGTGCGGACAGGTAGCGATTAGTCTGACTAAAACCGAGCTTTACAGTTTTGGCGGGAACCATTGCTACCGTTCATTTTCTCAATGCAGAACCGGGCTTTTAGTACATAGTGGCCGCAAGCGGCCGGCTCCGGTAGAATGG
Source organism: uncultured Rhodospirillales bacterium (assembly GCA_964403435.1). Lineage (GTDB taxonomy): Bacteria > Pseudomonadota > Alphaproteobacteria > UBA9219 > RFNS01 > JAGOHT01. The sequence goes on from CAYOGS010000443.1 coordinate 1,123, forward strand.
AAGGCTTCGTGACGCTTGACCCAACGGGTCATTGCCTCAATCGAATTCGTTTTCACTGGTTTTTGGAGATAAGCATGATGATGCGTTGCTCTTTCGTCGCGGTAGCGTTGCTGGCAGCGGGTTCTGCCTTCGCTCAGGATGTGGGGACCGATAAAGGCAAGCTCAGCTATGCCATCGGTTATGAAATTGGCCGTGATTTCACCGAACGTAAGATGGACGTGGACATCGGCATGGTGATCCGTGCGTTGCAGGACGGATACGGCAAGAAGACGCCCGCTGTGCCCGATGAGGCGATGCGCGAAGTGCTGGGTAAGATGCAGGACAAGATGCGCGATGAGGCCATGACAAAGTTCAAGCAGTTGGCCGATGAAAACAAGACTAAAAGCACCAAGTTCCTTGCCGAGAACAAGGCAAAAAAAGGCATTGTCACGTTGCCCAGCGGCGTTCAATACCGCGTGATTGAAGATGGCACGGCCAGCGG
>CAYOGS010000444.1:0-1603 GCA_964403435.1 uncultured Rhodospirillales bacterium
AGGCTGAGACAGAAGGGCAAGACCTTAGCGCTCGGGTGCAACTGGCGGAGTCTGCAGCTGGTACTATACTGAATTTCCAACAAGGCGATCTTGCAAGCTTGGTTGACGCGAAAGCCTATTTGACGCCATCCGGCTGGGCTGACTTTAGGCAGAGTTTGACTGGCTCCCTTGACCAGGCTGGGGTGCCGATTTTTAGCTCAACCTTCTTGCCTTCTGGCGCCTCCCTGGATGTCAAACAAGAGCAGGACAGCATCAGCCTGACAATTCCTGGCATTTTGAAACACGAGTCCCGCAATCAACATGGTGGTGTTTCAAGTACAGCGTATCGTGCCGAAATTGACGTCCGCACCTCGGCCAATCCACTTAAGATAGAGATGATGGAGCAGCGCACTTGCGGCGGCGCCGCGATCATGTCCTCTTGTCGGTAACAGAACTTTCCACGGCGCTGGCCACTTTCGTCACGCATTGCGTAGAAGCACCAATGCGCGAACGTTTTGTGCATGAAGCCGCAAAGCGACCGGACAAGTTGGCCAAACGGATTTGCCATCACACGCATGAATTATTCATGGCGAAGTTCCACAACGGGAAAGTGACCTTTGATGCGGACGAGCCATGTTTGGCGCTTAATTCCACCAAGGGTTTTCAGGAGATGCTTTGGAAGAATATTGAAGGCAAGATCGGCAGCTATAGCGGGCTGCTGATCAGCTCGCTGCAATCGCCGCAATTCTATGCGGGGACTGAGGCCCCTCCTGCAGCCGTGATCTGGGGCGGTTACTCCTAGGACCGAGCGGCGAAATTCTCTCAACCCTGCGGTGAATTGTATGGCATCACGATTCTTCAAGGTCTTGTTGCGTGATAAGCGGGTTTGACTACAATCCGCTCATCGATATTTAATGGAGATGCAGAATGCCGTTGCGATTGCTGTGTGTATTGTTGTTGGGCTTAGCCTCGCCTGCCTTGTGGGCGGAAGCCGCCGTTGCTGAACCCCCACCGACCGCTGGTTCGGCACCGGTGAAGTTGTCACCAAGCAACCGGATGCTACTGGATGCCGGCGGGAAAGCCCTTGAAGCAAACCTTGCTCTTTTGAAGGGTGACGAGGTGGCCGCTGCAGCGCTGAACCAAGAGGCTATCGCGCTCTATGATAAAATTCTGAGTCAGGAGCCGGAGAATATCAAAGCCCTTAAAGGTCGCGGTCTGGCTTTGGCGCAGCAAAAGCCAGAAGCCGGAAAAGCCGATTTTGAGCAGGTCATCAAGCTGTCTGACGCTGCGATTGCCAAAAATAAAAACGATGCCCAGGCTTTTTACGATCGTGCCACCGCTCATCGCGTGATGGAAAATTATGCAGCGGCGCGCCAGGACTACCAGCAAGCGATTGCCTTGAATCCGGATCGCAGTAATTGGCCGCTGGATTTGCGTGCCATGGAGATTGAAGCGAAGGGCCGTACAGGACAGAAGTAGCCTGTACAGCGCCCAACAAAAGAAGTTGGCGCGGGGGGAGGCCCGCGCCAACCAGGGAAAACCTAATTTTTACAGCGTGTTGCTAACAACCTGTCCGGGGAGAAGACCGGAAAATCGTATTTTTCCAGCGCGGCCGGTCATTTAT
>CAYOGS010000445.1:0-1582 GCA_964403435.1 uncultured Rhodospirillales bacterium
AGGCAGGACATCATCGCAAATCATCCGTGCAGCCGCAATGGTTGTCCGGGCGGCTGCTCGTCGCCATGCCGAGCATGGCGGATGAGCGGTTTGCCAAAGCGGTCATCTTTATCTGCAGCCACAATGCGGAAGGGGCGATGGGGCTGGTCATTAACAAGCTCTATGGCGCGCTTAATTTTTCCACACTGCTGAACCAGATCGAAGTGCGTTTGGTGCCGGAGGCTCCGGACGTGAACATCCATTGCGGCGGCCCGGTGGAGATGAGCCGTGGCTTCGTTCTGCACAGTACCGATTATTTGCGCGAAGGTACAGGTAAGGTCACTAAGGACGTAGCCGTGACTGCCACCGTGGATATTCTGAAAGATATGGCGACAGGGCAGGGGCCACGCCAGGCTTTGCTGGCGCTGGGCTACGCCGCCTGGGCAGGCGGCCAGCTGGAGCAGGAATTACAGCATAATGGCTGGCTGGTGGCGCCGGCGGACAATGCCATTCTTTTCGACAACGCGCTCGAAACCAAATGGGAGCGCGCTATCGCCGGACTAGGCATCACCCCGGCGCTGTTTTCCGGCGAAGCTGGTCGAGCCTAATAGCTGGGTGCCGCAAACTTGCTGCGGCTCGGCGGCTCGTTGACAGATTGCGGCAATGTCGGCTTGATTTTTTGACTGTAGATTTCTACTGTAAGCTGTTGTTGGGATTAAACTTATTGATGTGGATGGAACATGGCGCAAGTACCTGACGCGAGCCGTACGTCAAGTGTGCTACCCGGCGGCGGCGAATTCGATCCTACCGGTTTTGCCAGGCTGCGTTTTGGTGAGCTTAAAGACATGCTCCATCAAACGAACTCTGCCGCGGGTTCTCCTTCCGTCTCTGCGATGAATAGTGCATTAGTATTGCAGGCGGGATTTCGGGCGCTCACCGATGTTGCGGGCAGAACCGATATGGTCGCTGTGCAGGGGCGTGATAGCGATCCTGACCTGGTCAAGAACACGCAAAATCTCGCGCACAAAATTTTCAGCGGCGACCGTGTCGCTGATCCTGAAGAAAAATCGCAAATCGTCACGGCGATGCGAACGGCGGCGGCGGATTTGGCTCGTCAAGGTTACGATAAGTTTATCTGCCCGATTTCGGGATGGCTGGCGGCTCAAGGCGCTACCCAGCCTGCTGGCGCGCGCAACCGCCCTTCTTCGGACTTGGTGCCTTAGCGATCTGGCTGCACATGAGCAGCACGGCCTGATTTTCGTTCAAGTATAACGCCCCATTCTCACCACACAATCACAACACGATCCCAGTGCGCGCATAAGCCGCGTATTGGTGTAATTCCGCGCTGACATGAAACCCTGACGATAAATACATATCGATAATTTTATTAACGACCAGGGGATTCTGTCCGCAATAATGCCCGAGCCCGTGCAAGCCGCTTTCCACGCAGGCGATATTCGGCAAGGTCAAGGCATGGCGCATGACCTCGGTCACCGTAGCGTTGTAGTTGCCGAGCGGCGATTCATCCCACAGCATATAGCAAAAGCCGTTGAGCGCCGTGCCGGGTTGGTTTAAATGGGCAAGCGTTTGGCTGCAGCGAGAC
>CAYOGS010000446.1:0-1567 GCA_964403435.1 uncultured Rhodospirillales bacterium
AGCGTAACCCGGTGCTATCAGAAAATCTTACTGGTTTGGCGCGGATCGTTCGCGCCGCCGTAACGCCAGCGCTAGAGAATGTGGCGCTGTGGCATGAGCGGGATATCTCCCACTCTGCGGTCGAGCGAGTGTTCGCACCTGATGCCACCATCGCCCTGGATTTTGCGCTGCACCGACTGGCCGGCGTGGTCAAAGGACTGCTGGTCTATCCCGAACGAATGCGGGAAAATTTGGACTCTCTGGGCGGTCTGCATTTCTCACAGCGAGTACTGCTCGCGCTGATCGGCGCAGGCATGAGCCGGGAAAACGCCTATGCCGCTACCCAGCGCAATGCCATGGAGGTCTGGCAAAAATTACAGGCCGGCGAGACAGCAGATTTCCGCACCCAGCTTAACGGCGATCTTGAAATAACCACCCGCCTCACGCCAGCTCAGCTTGACGCCTGCTTCGACCTGACCTTCTACCTTCGCCACGCTAAGGAGATTTGGCAACGGACGATTTAGGCAGTGAAGCCCCTACTCATTATGATGTGAACACTTGTATTTTCTGGCGCGACGCTTGTCATGTAAGAGGCGCCTATCTGGACAAAACGGCAGTCCCGAAGCTATGCCTTAGCAATACAGCGACGGTAACTTCACTTATCCCACCCCAGTTTTTCGCGCGGGTCGTAACTGTGGCGGCGGGACCAGCGTTCGACGAAGTCGCTGATGTCCCGGTCGCCACCTTCTGGTAGCACAATCTTGAGTCGAACAAAGAAATCCCCGGCTGGCTGGCCTTGATGCGGGGGTACTCCTTTGCCCTTCAAGCGCAGTAATGTGCCGGTATTAGAGTTGGGCGGGATTTTGGTAGCAACGCTGCCCTCCAGCGTCGGCACTTTTATGTTCGCGCCTAACACCGCTTCGGGCAGACTTACGGGTGCATCAAGATAAATATCGTTACCCTTCTTGGAAAAATAGCCATGCGGTTGCACGGCAATTTCCACGATGGCATCACCGCTTTCGCCTAGACTGCTTTGCCCCTGGCCTTTGAGTCGCAATTTGGAGCCGTCTTCGGTACCCGGCGGAATATTGACGTCAATCACCTTGCCTGAAGACAAAGTCACGCGATGTTTAGTGCCTAAACAGGCATCAATAAAACCGACACTCAGCGCATAAGTAATATCGGCGCCCTTAGTCCGCGGACGGTCATATCCGGCATTGCCGCTGGAGCCGCGCTTGCGGCCAACGCCGAAGAGATCGGCAAATAAATCTTCCGAAAACCCGCCGAAAGCGTCGCCACCACCCGTACCTGCACGTGTCTGGCCAGCACCGGCAAAGCCGCTACGGGAATTTGCGCCGCCAAAAGGATCAGCACCGCCACGGCTATAGCCGCCACCGGTGCCTTTGTTGTTGCCCATGGCGTCTACTTCGCCGCGATCATATTGCGCGCGTTTATCAGGGTCAGACAGCAAATCATAAGCCGCCGTCACCTCTTTGAATTTGGTCTCTACATCCTTACGGCCAGGGTTAAGATCAGGATGCAGCTTCTTGGCCAGCTTACGGTAAGCGACCTTCAGCTCATCCTGGCT
>CAYOGS010000447.1:0-1554 GCA_964403435.1 uncultured Rhodospirillales bacterium
GTTCAGGAAGGGGCCCAGTTCATTGAAATAATCCCAGGTGTCCCTGAACCCGGCGCCGGCGATCGCCTGCGTGCCGGTTTCCAGTTGTTCCGGCAGGGCGCCGTCGGCCGTGGTGACGAGATAGGCATTGGAAATGTCCTTCACCATGAAGATGGTGTCGGTGATCCTCTGCGCCTCGGTTTGCTGGTCTCCCGCCGTGACGAGGGCGCCGAGCGGGGTCTGGTTGTCGTTGCTCATGAACGGTCCTGATTAGCAATGAGCCTCAGCCGGCCTCACGTAGTGAGGCACTCCAGAGTGCATCCTGTGCCGGTATCCAATCCGGAGAGGTTCGCCATGGCCATGAATCGCATCCAGTTCCAGCCGGGGCTGTCCATGCCTGAGTTTTTCGCTCAATTTGGCACCGAAGCGCAATGCGAAGCGGCGCTGGCGGCGGCTCGATGGCCCGCTGGCTTTCGCTGCCCGCGCTGCAACGGCTCGGCCCACTGCGTCCTGCGGGCGGGTAGCCGCCCCCTGTTTCAATGCAACGCGTGCCGACACCAGGCGTCGCTGATCGCCGGCACCGTATTCCAGGGCACGAAGCTGTCGCTGCGTATCTGGTTTCTGGCGATCTACCTGATCAGCCAGGCCAAAACGGGGCTGTCGGCGCTCGCGCTCGAGCGCCACCTGGGCGTGAGCTACCCAACGGCCTGGCTGATTCACCACAAGCTGATGGAGGCGATGTCTGCGCGTGAGAATCGCTATCTCCTTGAAGGACAAGTACAAATCGATGACGCCTACCTCGGCGGTGAACGCAACGGCGGCACGGCGGGTCGCGGATCGGAGAACAAGGTGCCGTTCATCGCCGCCGTCTCGCTGACGGACGACGGTCATCCGGTGCACGCCAAGCTGACACCCGTCGCAACGTTCAGCTCGGAGGCCGTCGCACGATGGGCAAAGTCCAACCTGGCGGCGGGCTGTACGGTGCTTTCCGATGGGCTGGGCTGTTTTCGCGCGGTCACGGGGGCAGGATGCAGCCACGAACCCGTCACGATTGCTGGGCGCAAGCCCAAGGAGATGCCCGAGTTTCAGTGGGTCAACACGGTGCTCGGCAATCTCAAGACGAGTTTGAGCGGTTGCCACCACGCTTTTGCGTTTCGCAAATACGCCGCACGATACCTCGGCGCATTTGCCTATCGATTCAACCGGCGGTTCGATCTCAGGACACTGCACGAGCGACTCCTGGTGGCCGCTGCGCATTGTGCGCCGCAACCGCAGCGGGCGATTCGTATGGCTGAAGTTCATTGCTAATCAGGAGGCGGCATGACGGGCTTCGACGCAGGCAAGAAAGTGAAGGGCCGTAAGCGACATCTCGTCGTCGATACCCTGGGCCTGCTTCTGGCCGTCACCGTCACGGTCGCCAGCGTCCAAGATCGCGACGCCGCGGCGCCTGTGGTTGCGCAGGCTGTTACCAAGGCGCCGACGCTGAAGAAGCTCTACACGGATGCCGCCTACGGCGGACAGTGCGCCCGGGCCATCGAGCAGGCGCACCCCGGGTTGAGTGTTGAAGTCGTTCGC
>CAYOGS010000448.1:0-1545 GCA_964403435.1 uncultured Rhodospirillales bacterium
GGTGGAAAGCGGCTAAAGGAGCTGATGATGGATGGCGCCATCGAAATCGCCCCAATCGGCTTCATGCGCGGCCGCACACTGAACAACGCTTTCGTGGTTATTGACGAAGCGCAGAACTGCACATACGCACAAATCAAAATGCTGCTCACGCGCCTGGGTTGGCACTCCACCATGGTGCTGACTGGTGACCCGGACCAGACCGACCTGCTGGAAGGCATGTCCGGACTCGCCGATATCGCGCGGCGGCTGGAGACCGTGAGCGGCATCGGCGTCATCCGCATGACCGACCGTGACGTGGTGCGCCACCCGCTGGTCGCCACGATGCTGGGGGTGTTATGAGTTAGGAGTAGCGCCGCCTCTATAATGCTGGTTGTTATCTTCTCTTTCAGAATAAAAGTACCTTGTACCTGAATGGTGTATTCTTAATAATGCTTGGCTGTTATGTGGATAAGCCAATACGTCAACTTGGCGTGTAAATTTAGGATCTTATCTGGCGGAGAACGCTATTTGGGGAATGATACGGTATGTAAATATAGGGGTCAGTTCTGCGGGCGCTTACCTTGTTGACCAGCTGATATTTTCAAAAATTTTGCGTGGCAAAATCACTCATACAAAGCAGCTTGGATTTATCTTGATTTTTCTAGCTGCGTTTTGTGCCATCGCAATGCCGATAGGGAGCATTATCCAGATGCATCTGCCATTTCATCGTTAACAAGGGTGGCAAATTGGCCATAATCTTGACACTTACATAGATCAACTATCACTGGCGCAGAAATTAAAGGAACAAGCATGTCGGAGCAAACCATACAGGAGTATCTCCCGTTTGTTGCCTTGGGCTTGAGTTTTGTCGGGGCATATCTGGTCGATCATCTGATTTTTCTCAAAATTTGGCGTGGCAACGTCACGCATCTTAAGCAGATCGGCTTTCTTGTGGTTTTCATTGTCGCTTTTCTGAGTATCTTGGTCCCCTTAATGAGCCTCATTGCGAAAGAAACGCCTTTTCACCGCTAACTTTCCAGCTTCTTATCCACCATTCCGCAGTTAGCAAGTTTGGCACAAAACCAATCCAGGCATCGATAGCATAAAGTGTACTGGGTTCGAAGCTGAACAGGTTCGATAAGAGCATGTTCCAGCTGCGCAGGGTTATGGCCGATAATGTCAGTGCATAGCTCCGGATCATAAACTCACGATGGCGCACGAACTGCCGAGTACGAGCAGAACGGTACGCCGAGAAAGTGAACCAGAACCATATTATGTCCAACACAACGAAAGCTATTCTGCCAGGCAACAAGCCGTTGGCGTTGACAGCAAGGACCATGCCTGTAGGTACATTAATGAACAGGATAACGAATACATAGAGCCGGCCGAAGAACCGGTGCCAGCGCGGATGATCATGCCGTAATTCTGGCGAGAATTGTGTATAGCCAGCGGATAAAGCAAGGATTGAGGTAAAAACGTGGACGTAGAAACTGAATTTCCAGAGTGGTTGATGGATATACTCCTGCTTCACGGCCAGGAATTGCGTGTCATCGGCGAATGTCAAAT
>CAYOGS010000449.1:0-1542 GCA_964403435.1 uncultured Rhodospirillales bacterium
TTCCGGCGCTGTCGCTTGTCACCGGCCTCTTCGCGCTGCCGTTCTTCGCCGCGCGCGTGCTGATCACCACCGCGGGCGATTGGGCCCCCTGGACCCAGGACCTGACCCCCGATCAGGCGGCGGCGCTGAAGAATATTCGTGGCGCAGACCTCCGTAGCATACGTGACAAGGCCTTGGCCAATCTGGAAGCTGCGGGTATTGCCACCACGTTGGTTGTCGTGGTCAAGCGCGGCGTCAATGACGGCGAACTAGGCGCCATCATTGACCACGCCCTGCAATACCGCTGCGTGCGCGGTGTCACTTTCCAACCGGTACAGGATGCCGGTCGCAATCTGAATTTTGATAAGAACCGTGACCGCGTGCTGCTCACCGATATTCGACAAGGCATCTTGCAACAAAGTCGCCACTTCGCCCCAGATGACATCATCCCCTTGCCTTGCAACCCGGATCAAATTGCCATCAGCTATGCATTGCGCAATGGAGCGACGATCAGCCCCATTACCAGCCTCATCCCGCGTGCCGAATATGTTAGCGCCGTGCCGAATGCCATCACGTTCGAGAAATACCCCGAGATCAAACAAAAGTTATTCGATTTACTGTCGCTGGCTACCGTCGGCAATTTAGGCGAGGAAAAGCTCGGCAATCTGCTCTGCTGCCTGCCGCAGGTTTCGGTGCCGGACGATTTTGGTTACGACCGCGTCTTCCGCATCGTCATCGTGCAGTTTCTGGATAAATATAATTTCTGCCTCGGCACGGTGAAGCGCTCGTGCATCCATTTTGTCACGCCCACCGGTGCGATCATTCCGTTCGACACCTACAACCTTTTTTACCGCGACAATCGGATCGCCGCGATAAGAGAGCGGAGAAAGCCCAAAGCCAGCTAATACCCCTAGCTGGCCTGCGGGATTACTCAGACGTGAGAGATCTGATGGGTTTTGTTTCCGGGAATGCGGCGAAGGGGAACGGCTTGTCGTGATTGTTATAGGCCAGATATTGTGCGATTTGCGCCAGGTAGGTGCCGAGATTGACGCTGAAGCCCATGAGGCCATCCAGCACTTTGCCGGTGAAGAGCTTTGCCAAAAACTGCAGCAGCGCGATGGCGAAGAGCAGGCTGGAGGCGAAGTAAAACGCGATCCCCAGGATAATCATATAGACCAGCCGCAGCCAGGTATCTTTGTCGGAGACATTGCGCTTGATGGCTTCCTCGTTAATGTCGCTAGCTTCGTTCTCAACAGTCATGGGGTTCTCCGCTTGTTATTGTGGACTATTGAACGCGGAAGCGGGGCATCTGCGCTTGGATAGGGCGCATGCCCTGCCCCAAGAGAATGCGAAGCTCCGGCGTCATGATCTTCGAAGTCATCGCCTCAAGATTGAAAATATCTTTGATTAGTTCCTGTAGTTTTTCCGCGGGCGAAGTTTGTTTTGGCAGCCGCCGGAGCGTGATGAGGTCATCAGGTTGCAAACCGAGCTCCTTCTTAGAGTAGTCCAGTGCAACGCGCTGTTGGATGACACCTATAATACGTTCCGGGAAAAGGTCTCCGC
>CAYOGS010000450.1:0-1532 GCA_964403435.1 uncultured Rhodospirillales bacterium
CGACGCGGCACCCTCAATGGACATGTCAACGACACCTATGCCGCTGCACTCGCATGATCCTTACTCTTTTGTTAGCTTGAACGACAACACAGCACGACAAGACGACGCAGCGCCTTTCCTTCTGCGGCCGATAACCACGCGCATCAGACTGCTGAGGCAACCTGCTCAATATACTGGTTGGGAGACTAGGATTCGAACCTAGGTAAACAGAGTCAGAGTCTGTTGTCCTACCGCTAGACGATCTCCCAGCACGGCAAGGAGCGGCAATCTAGGCAGCAATGCGCAGAAATGCAAGGCAAGGTGTCGGGAACTGGCTTAATGCACCGACATCGGTTCCAGCGCGTGGCGCCGGATGGTGGCTTCGGCCAATGCACGGGCTTCCACTAGCAGCAACTGAGTGCCATCGGCCGCGAAAAGCGCATGCAGCACCTGGCGGTTGACCCGCACGGGTTTAATATAGATCATGCGTTCCTTGCCGTAATCCGCCCAATTGACTATCGCGGCCATGGATTCTTCGCGGTTCATGCCTCTGCCCTCGCTACCTTGCCAGTATAAGGTGGTGTGGATAACAGAATTTTAATGTTGGTAAAAATTTGGCGGGTTTTTCTTACCATTCCGCCATTTTATGCCGAAATTCAGGCAATTTTTCGGCAAAACTACAACGTATTTTTAAGACATTCGGCGCATAGTTACAGTATCAGAACGATATGGGCTGTTTTTCTTGGCTCCGTCCCACGGCGCTGCAGTCCCTACGGTATCTGGACATAACCAGCATAGGAGATGCGTTGGCAAGGCAAAGGATTGTGCCATGGCGTTATCGAAGGAGATACGCGGGGTCTTACTTGACCTCGTTGAAATCAAGTTGAGTTGCATGCAGGTATCAGACCGCGAAGATATGCGTGAGATGATGATTCTGCAGCGCTGCGTTTCAGAATTGAACGGCGAAGGTGTGGTTGAAAGCGGCATAGCTGGCCTGCTTTCCCAGGTTCCCAAACGAGGGCGCCGCCGCCGTAATCCGGTGCAAGTCACCGGCTGACGGAATTTAACAGTCCCCCCGCACACTATCACAGGGTGCATGTGGCGGCTCTCCCTCAGGAGCCGCCACAGTTCTGTCTTGGGACTAGAGTCTAGCTTTGCGCTGCGTTGAGCACACGATCTGCGCGTGTTGCCAGAAGTGGCCTACCCTTGATTCGCTGGACAAAAACCCAAATCTTGCCTGAACCAGGGGCAAAGGCATGACGACAGTGTGCGCGTATAAATTGTCTATCTCCGAAAGTGGATAGTATTAGCCGCCCTCGATGCCGTAGCCGATCATCATATGGGTCTCCTGCTCCACGGTGCGGAGCACAAAGAGCAAGTCTTGCCGTGCTAGCGCTACGCAGCCTTCCGTTGGCGCAAAATCGGGGCGAGCCACATGCAGAAAGATGGCGCTGCCTCTTCCCGGAACAACGGGATCATCATTATAACCCAGCGGCACAATGAGGTCATAGATATTGTCTTCCCGCCACAGCCGCTCGGCGCGCGTTGGATGG
>CAYOGS010000451.1:0-1528 GCA_964403435.1 uncultured Rhodospirillales bacterium
GCTTGCCCGCATCGCGCAGCGCTTCATAGATGCGCGGCGGATTATAGGAGTAGAAACCGACCATGCAGTTGATTTCGGGGTTGGCAACCAGGGTGTCGTCGACGTTGGCGCGGGCCCTCGTCTGATCGATGTCATCGCCGCGGACGTCGACGAGTTCAATGTTGTGGCCGGCCACCGCCGCCTTGAACCCTTCGATGCGCTCACGGGCATTGTCGGCGCCGGGAAGCCCCACAAAGCCCATGCACTTGCCGCCGTTGGGCATCGCCTTTACGGCGAGTTCACCGGCGTTCTTGCCGAGTTCGGTGTTGGACGAGCCGATGTAGGCGACGCGCTTCGAATCCGTGGCGTCGCTGTCGAAGGTGAATAGCGGCACTTGCGACGCGATGCGGTTGATGGCGTCCGTCGACGTCTTGGGATCGACGACCGATACGGCGATGGCAGAGACTCCGGCCGCAACGAGGTCATCCATCAGGCGCTGCTGAATGGCGGAATCAGCACGCTCTGGATATTTGAACAGGAGCTCGTAATCGGGGAGTTCGGTCTGCGCCTTGCGCACGCCAGCCTCGGCGATTTTCCAGAAGTCGGACGGGCCGTTAACGACGAAGGCGATCTGCTTCTTGTCGGCCGCAACCGCCGAGGCGGTCAACAGCACGCTCACGGCCAGGGCCGCAGCAAGTCCAGCGATTTTCATATTGGCAGTCCTCCCTTGATGTGTAGCCGGCCGTTTGCCGGCCTTTCTATCTGCAAGAAATTCGGACTCTTCGGCCTGCGTAGACGCTCCGTCGAAAGTTGCTCAGGTGGCCGAAAGCGGGAGCGCGCATCGTATGTATGACAAATCGCATATTTCAGCAAATGAAAAGCGCATTGCATTTTTTGAAAGTTGAGATTGGGCGCACGTTGCAGGTGTGACGCGCATTACAGTCCACGGCGATTCAATTGCTTAGTTGTAAGCACCAGGGACAGGAGCAGGACGCGATGCAGAACCACAGCACGACCAGAAATCGCATTCCCACCCGGATACGCAGGCATCCTTGCGGCTTCGGCCTACCCTTGCCCACTGTCAGCCATCAACAGGAGAAGCACCCATGTCTTCCATTCTGAAGCCGCTCTCTCTCGCCGCCGCCGCACTGGCCCTCATCATGATGTCCGGCGAGGTCCTTGCCGATACCCAGACCTTCTTCAAGCCGAAGCAGGCCGGCAACCGGCTGGACTGGTGCCTCGACTGGAGCACCGGCTGCGGCGCGCCCGCCGCCAATGCCTGGTGCAAGGCCAGGGGCTTCGAGAAGGCCGCCTCCTTCGAGGAGGATCCGGACATTGGCGCCTCGCATCCCACGCGCCTGATCAGCTCAGGTGCCGTCTGCGACCAGGGCTATTGCGATGGGTTCGCCCAGATCACCTGTGACAGCGCCGGCACCAAGACTTTCTCCAATCCCAAGCAGGCTGGTAACCGGTTGGACTGGTGCCTGGGCTGGTCCACGGGCTGCGGCGAGGCTGCGGCCAGCGCCTGGTGCAAGGCGAAGGGCTATGC
>CAYOGS010000452.1:0-1524 GCA_964403435.1 uncultured Rhodospirillales bacterium
TACGGGCGCGCAATAGGCTTATGATGCCAAAATTCAAGGTTTTACGGCAAGGCCGGCAACCTAGCGAATAGCTCGGTCACGTGCAAGCAGTTTACCACGCTGGTCTGCCGCAAGGGAATGGCTTTATTTTCAGCCGCGCCCAGCTTAAACTGCTCCCAAACATCGGGACCCCCATGCAACCACTGCTCAGTATCGTCATCCCCGTGCTTGACGAGAGCGGCAATATCGTGCCGCTCGCTCAGGAAATCGCGTCCGTCATGGATCATGACGCCCATATTATGGGTGTTTATGAGATTATCTTCGTAGATGACGGCAGTATGGATAAAACTGCCGACGAAGTCGCACAGGCCATCCAAGCCAATCCGCGCATCCGCCTCCTGCGACACGATGTAAGGCTGGGCACCAGCACCGCCTTCCGGCACGGCGTGATGGCGGCTCGTGCTGCATGGGTCATGACCTGCGACGGCGATGGCCAGAACGACCCCGCCGATATGCCCCGCTTGCTGCAACTGGCTTGGGCACGCGGCCATGACGAAAAAATCATCGTCTGCGGCGTGCGTGTCAACCGGCAAGACACCTGGAAAAAGCGTCTGGCCAGCAAGCTTGCTAACCGTATCCGCCGCAAATGGCTTCATGACGGCGCTCCGGACACCGCCTGCGCGCTGAAGTTGTTCCGGCGTGATGGTTATCTCGCCATTCCTTTCTTCACCAGCCTGCACCGCTTTATGCCGGCCTTGTTCAAGGCGTATGGTCACGAGGTGATGCATACCCCCATTAACGACCGGTTGCGGCAACACGGCGTTTCGAAATCCGACATTATGGGGCGGGCGAAGCGTGGGCTGTATGATCTGTTTGGCGTCAAATGGTTAATCGTCCGGACGCCTCAAGTGCAGCTATTCACGGAATATCGCCCTGCCCTGCAAAGCCAATCACCGGATGGTGCCGTGGTGCCGCTGGCGCGTGTAGGAAGTTAACCGACTGATTTTGGTTGACTTCACTTCCGGAATTCGAGATAAACCCGCTTCCCAGAGTTAACGGGCCTTTGGGCCTGCGCGCTGCCTTGCAGCGCGAAATGAGATGGATGGTATGTGATGTTCGCGGTCGTCAAAACGGGTGGCAAGCAATATAAGGTCGCAGCGGGCGACGTGGTTCAGGTCGAGAAGCTGGAAGGCGCCATCGGCGCTAAGCTGCACTTGGCAGACGTGCTCTTGGTCAACGACAACGGGGCTGTAAAGATCGGCACCCCCACCATCAAAGGCGCAAAGGTTGAGGCGGAAATCGTGAGCCAGGAGCGCAGCCGCAAGGTCATCGTCTTCAAGAAGAAGCGGCGCCAGAATTATCGCCGCAAGAACACCCACCGTCAGGACTATACTATTGTCCGCATCACCGGTATCGCGGCCTGAGCGCGCAAGATTAAGGAGTATGAAACATGGCACATAAAAAAGCAGGCGGCAGTTCCCGGAATGGGCGTGACTCTGCGGGCCAACGCCTCGGTGTCAAATTGTTCGGCGGGCAGGATGCGAA
>CAYOGS010000453.1:0-1523 GCA_964403435.1 uncultured Rhodospirillales bacterium
GGTGGAAGGCGATCTGCGGATCGGTCGGATTAAAGCCTGCATCGGCAGGTGCGACGGCCTGGGCCTCGCCGAACTTGTCGACCTGCACCACCCAGGGCACAATCGTACCGCGCGCGCCTTGCCAGATGAGGCCGGCAGTCAGACCGCTCGACAGTGCGAGCGTGCCAAAGAAGGCGAGCCGCCAATTTCGGGCCTGCACCCGCGCCGAACCAATGCGGTCATCCCAGGCCTGGGCCGCGCGTTGATAGGGCGTTTCGGGTTCAGGCGTGCGCCCGTAACGGATGGATGATCGGCTAAACATGGGGGCTATTCCTTTTCGGTAACATCGACGGACGAACCAGCGCCGCCACCGTCGCCGGAGCGCAGAGTGTGGGCAGCGATGGTCGCGCCGTGGGAAATGGTCTGGCGGTTTTTCATGGCTTTGGCCCAGGCGGGCTGCGCCCCGCCGGATTTTGCTTCAGGTTCGGAAGGCTCAGGCGCGCCGCCTGTTATCGTGCCGCCAGTTGCCGTGACCGCGCCGCGTGCGCCGTCCCTGAAGCTCGACTTCACGGCGGAAGCGGCTTTGCGTAAGGGCGAAGTCGCCGCGCCCGCTGCGGCCTGTCCAACCGCACCGATGCCCGATGCCACACCAGACGCTCCGCTCTTTCCGGCTGAGCCAAGGCTATACGCCATCGCCCCGCCGCCTGCGGCTTTGGCACCGCCTTGGGCGATGCCAGACGCGGCACTGGTCGCAGCGCCTGCGGCAAGGCGAGCGCCGGCGATGCCGCCTGCCGCGAGACCTCCAGCGGCCAGCGCTGTTCCGGCCGCAGCACCTGCGCCCAATTGCGGTCCACCGGAGACAATGCCGTTCGCGATGCCGGGTCCGAAAATACCAAGGCCAAGCATAGCGAGCGCGGCGAGCACGATCGTCATCGCGTCTTCGATGGTGGGTTCCGCACTGCCGATCGCGGCGGTAAATTCAGCAAACAGCGTCGAGCCAATGCCGATGATGACGGCGAGCACCAGCACCTTGATGCCGGATGATACGACATTGCCGAGCACCCGCTCTGCCATGAACGCGGTTTTGCCGAACAGGCCGAACGGGATCAGCACGAACCCGCAGAGCGTCGTTAGCTTGAACTCGATCAGCGTGATGAAAAGCTGGATCGCCAGCACGAAGAAGGCGAGCAGGACCACAACCCATGCAAACAGCAGAACGACGATCTGGATGAAATTCTCGAAGAAACTGACGTAACCCATCAACCCCGCGATAGAGTCGAGGATCGGCCGTCCCGCGTCCAATCCGACCTGGGCGACGCGGCCCGGTTGGAGCAGTTCGGCGGTGGTAAAACCAGTGCCGCTGGCCTTGAGGCCAAGCCCTGCAAAGCTCTCGAAAATGATCCGGGCGAGACCATTCCAGTTACCGATGATATAGGCGAAGGCACCGACGAACAGAGTCTTCTTGATGAGCCGCGCGATAATGTCATCGCCTTCACCCATGCTCCAGAAGAGCGCTGCCAGCGTCACATCGATCACGATGAGCG
>CAYOGS010000454.1:0-1522 GCA_964403435.1 uncultured Rhodospirillales bacterium
ACGCTGCCACTGGACCCATGGTGCGAACCGGCAACGAGCTGGATTTCGCCCTGCAGGGACCGGGTTATTTCGGTATCCGCGCGGCTGAAGGCGTGCGCTACACACGCAACGGCTCCTTCAGCATGAACAGCGATGGCGACCTGGTCAACCAGGACGGTTTGCCGGTGCTGAGCAGCGACGGGCAGAATATCACCATTCCTGCTGATGCGAACGAGATCACGCTGGATGCCAGCGGACGCCTGCTGACCGACAAGGGTGAAGTCGGGCGGTTGCAGGTCAAGAGTTTTGCCAACGAACAGGCGATGATTGAGATTGGCAACGGACTGTATGACGCAAAACAAACTGGCACGGACGCTGAAGACACACGTGTGGTGCAGGGTTCTATCGAGCAATCGAACGTCAAACCGGTGGTGGAGATGATCCGAGTGAACGAGGCGGTACGCGCCTATCAGCAGACGGCGACGCTGCTACAAAGTGAGCATGACCGACTGCGTAACGCCATTCGCAGCCTCGGCCGCGTCGGCGCAGTATAAGAGATAGGAGACTTGATATGCGAGCAATGAGTATCGGCGCAACGGGCATGCTGGCGCAGCAGTTGAATGTGGAGGTCATCTCCAACAACATCGCTAACATCACGACCAGCGGCTTCAAGCGCATGCGCGCCGAATTCAAGGATTTGCTTTATGAAAATCTGCGCCGCCCGGGCTCGCAATCCTCGGATACCGGCACTGTGGTTCCGACCGGCATCCAGGTGGGCAACGGCGTGCTGGCCGGCGCCGTCTATCGCGTCAACTTGCAGGGCACGATTGACCGCACTGGCAATTCGCTGGATGTCGCGGTCATCGGCAAAGGGTTTTTACAAATCCAGATGCCGGACGGCACGACTTCTTATACCCGTGACGGCGCCCTACAGCTGGACGCCAACGGACAGATCGTGACCAGTGACGGTTATCCGCTCATCCCAAGCATCACGGTGCCGGCAGATACCATTGACATAACAATTAACAATAGCGGCCAGGTCTTTGCCAAAATTGACGGCCAGGTGGCGCTCAGCAACCTGGGACAGATTCAGTTGGCGACTTTCGCTAATCCCGCTGGCCTTGAATCCATCGGAGACAATTTGCTGCGCGAAACTGCCGCTTCTGGCACCGCCACTACCGGCAATCCTACTAGCAGCGGCTTCGGCAAATTGCAGCAGGCGTCGCTGGAAAAATCGAACGTGGATATTGTGCAGGAGTTGACCAATCTCATCACCGCGCAGCGTGCATATGAGATGAATTCCCGCGTCATTAAAAGCGCCGACGACATGATGTCGTCGCTCAACCAGCTGCGGTAGAGAAATGAACCATGCGTTATAGCAAACCTTTTCTGTTCTTGCTGTTGGCGACGGTCTGGCCGGCCATGGCGGCGCCGACGAAACTGCAGCCGCAAGTGCAAATTGACCGCGAGACCATCCGTCTGTCGGACGTCTTTGACGGCCTGCCGGCGGAGACTGATGCGGATATAGCCGTGGCGCCCGCTC
>CAYOGS010000455.1:0-1510 GCA_964403435.1 uncultured Rhodospirillales bacterium
CGGTAGGCTGATGTGAATGCGAAACCGAATAGTGACACTGCTGCTCCTGCCAGCATGCCGGGGATCCCGCCAAAGGAAAGCGCCGCCGAAACCGCTTGCACGGCCATGTTGGTGTATTCCAGTGCGCGTGTCTGGTCGGCGTGGCCCGTAAACAAATTACCTAATACGGCGTCGCCGTCATATCCAAGGTCCGAGTACTGAGTGCCCATGGACTTGAGATCATTGCCAATCTTTGTCCATTCGTTTGCAACATAGAATTGCGTGGCACTGACGGCGGTTAGCATGCCAGCAGCAAATAACGCGCCTCCCGGAATGAGTTTTGACGTTCCAGCGGTTGCCGCTTTCGCCAAGTACCATGTTCCACCGACACCCAAAATACCTGCGCCTACTTGCAGGCCCAAATCAACTGCCAGTGCTGTTTTGTACTCTGTCGAAACATTGGGGGAGTCGGTCACCAGATAGGGTATGGACGACAAGGCCAAGACGGTTGCCTGTAACGCACCGACTGCTGTTGCTGCTCTGGGAAGGGCAGGCCGTCGTCCCTTGTATTTCGTAATAGCAGCCTGCGTAGCAGGCGGCAGCGTGTTGACCGCCGCGCCAGTGGGGTTAAGCAGAAATAGCTTATATACGTACGCAGCATCAATACCCTTTAGAAGGTTGGTCAGGGCGCCCAGTGAGGCGTTGGCAATTTGGATGGCGTAATACGCACGTTTCGTTTCGTAATCATTTTTCTTGGCATCGTATGCTGGGTCATTGATGTTGAGGCCGGCAAAGTCTTTATCCAGCTTGTCCATTGCAATCGAAAACTGCGCAACGCCCACCAAAGCATTGACCGTAAACACAGCGGATGTAAATTCGCTAACAGCACCCAAGCGCGCCGTGGTTGCAGCTGGAAGGTTGGGCTGTAGCTTCAGTGCATTGCGAATTTGTAAAGCGGTTTCAGAGGCATAGTTCACTACGGCGCGCTCCAGCTCCATCGCCGCAGCGATCCCCGTGGGGCCTTGACTTAGATAGGCCTGCCCCTCGACCACCCGTCCGGCAGCGATAGCAGCACTGCTCATCCAAAAACTTTGCGCCAGACTGCCTTGAATGAGATCAAAGTCCGCTGCATTTCTCTTGATGCGGTCAGAAATTTGTGGCTGATCCCATACAGATGGGTGAAAGTAGCGCAATGCGTTTTGCACAAATACGCTCCGGCTCGTAGCCGCATTGTCTCCTGGGCCAGTAGAATACCTCGGCAAGGTCGCAATCATTCGGAGGACGATGTTTTCCCACCGATCAACGTTGTTGTAGGCGCCATAGGTGCTATAAAAGCGTCGCGCCGGCATCGGGGTGAGCAACAGCTCAGAGCTGTCCGCGCCGAACAAGGAGTGGAAGATAGCATTCTCCTGGTTTAGGGTTGTTTCTGCGGGTAGCTGCGGAAGAATTTCAGAATTTGACATTTTCTTCTCCTCAAATAGTCGCTGTTGAATAAATCGGATTTTCAACAATATGTCGATGTATTTTATTG
>CAYOGS010000456.1:0-1506 GCA_964403435.1 uncultured Rhodospirillales bacterium
CGACTGCGGATGGACAGCTTCAATAAACAACTCTTCGATGACCGCACGCCTGGCTCGGCTGTGCGTGACGTCCGGGAACAGTTGAAAGCGGCTTTAGTGGAATTAACGGCCAGCCATCTCAACATCATGACCGGCATGGATATCCATACGCAGGCGGACAAAGTTGATCCCAAACGAGTCTGCGGCAAGTTTGTGACCAATTTCAATCAATACGGCAACTGGCCGCAGCCGGCGGGTGCCTAGCACCTCGTGGTCTGGTGGTCAGTGCAGCCTTCCGGGTTCATTCCTGCGCGGCGACGTTTCAAGACGATGCCGATGTTAGGCGCGTCTGGAAAAATAGTTGGTTTCTGGATCCGAACGCTGGTGTGCAGCACACGGGCGTCGCGCCAGCAGAATTGCAGAACATGCTCGGCGACTTCTTCCAGGAAGGCACAATGCGGCTGCTGCGGCATTTCCACAGTTAGGAAATGATGAAGGCCGCTGTAATCAAACAGCTGCGTCAAGTCATCGCCGATGGCGGTGTAATCCGGTAGTGCCGCCATACCTACATCAACGGAAATGATGACCGGCTGTGGTGCGGTCTTCTCACTGTCCAAATATCCGACGCGCAGCGCCACGCGTACATCATGCAGAAAGACGTGTGTTAGATCACGGCGGGCGGGAAATTTCATAGCTGGTCTTTCCTGCGTTTGGGGCCTTGCGCCAGCGCTGTAACGATGCCGTGCCAGGTGCGTACTTCCTGGTCGGTCATCCCCGCTCGTTGCAGAGCGTGGCGGATGTTGCGCTCCATGGTTGGGCGAATTTCCGGCGTCGTAAAGAATCCAGCTGTTTCGAGCTCGTCCTCTAGCCGTTCAATCAGCCCATGCAACGCCGCTTTGGTGGCCGGCGGGCTGACTGGCTTGTGGCCACGCGGCGCCTTAGACTCTTCCTGAGCTTGATACCATTCATAGCCGATCACCAGCACCGCCTGCGCCAAATTAAAGGAGCAGTGCGCCGGATTGGCAGGAATGCAGAGGACTTCATTCGCATAGGTCATGTCATCATGCGTCAGGCCGGTGCGTTCCGGACCGAACAGGATGCCAACTTTCTCACCCGCTTCCAGTCGCGCCAGCATGGCAGGTAGGGCGGCGCGTGGCGTTGACCAGGGTTTGACCATCGCATGTTCGCGCGCCGTGGTGGCATAGACATAGTGTAGGTCGTCGATGGCAGCCGGTAGGTTGGGATAGGTCTGCGTCTGATGGAGCAACCCGTCGGCGCCGGAGGACGCCGCGAACAAGCGTTCGGCGATCCAGTCCAGCATTACGGGAGCCCGCCAGCCGGTTTGATGCGGCAGTGAAGGCCAGCCGTCACGTGGAGCCACCACGCGCAGTTCGGTAAGCGCGCAGTTCATCATCGCCCGCGCCACAGCGCCGATATTTTCCACCAGCTGCGGGCGGGTCAAGATGATGATTGGCTGAGTCATGCTTTCAGATTAGCCATAAAAAACCGCCGCACCCGCTCCAAGAT